>JAYRKO010000719.1:0-1697 GCA_041905745.1 Tagaea sp.
AGCGAAGCTAGCGCGGCGGCAGGCGCGTTTCCACCCGGCGCTTGGCGTCGGACAGGCGGCCGAGCACGAGCTCGATCCGCCCGCCTTCCTGCGCCAGCGCCGCGTTCGTCTCGCCCAGCGCGAATTCCGCGAAGGATTCGACCGGCGGCGGCCCCGACCCGCCCGACAGCCAGTCGAACGGCACCGAGAACGAGATGCCCGTGCCGATGCCCGAGGACGAGCCACCCGCCGCCCCCACGCCCACCGACGGCCGATCGGGCGACGCCGCATAGACATGGACGCGCGTGGCCGGAATGCGCGTGCCCCCCGCCAGCACGAGGACGGCGTCGGACAGCGGCTGGCGGTGGCGGACGCGGATTTCGAGCGTCCGGCCGTCGGGCAGCCAGCCGGTGCGTATGTCCGGCCCGGCGGGTGCGGCGGACGTGCAGGCGGCGAGAAAAAGAACGATCAGGGCGGAAATGGGGCGCAACGGGGAAAGGCTCCCGGACGGCGGGGAATCCCACTATATACTGCGCGTCATGGAACTCGACGTCCTTCCCCGCGAGGTGACGAACCAGCGCGCGATCCTGGATCGCCGCGCGGTCGACGCGCGGCTGGCCGAAGTCGCCGAAGAATTCACCGGAGACACGCGGCGCGCCAAGGCGCTGGAGCTGCTGAAGGCCGCACTGGCCGAGGGTCGCAGGGAAATCCGCGAGCGGTTCGAATCGCGCGCGGCGGGCGGCGGGCAGACGATGCGCGCCAACGCGTTCCTGATCGACCAGATCGTGCGCCTCGTCCACGATTTCGCCGACCGCTACGTCTACCCGCTCGCCAACCCGACGATGGCCGAACGGCTGACCGTCGCGGCCGTCGGCGGCTACGGGCGGGCGGAGATGTCGCCGCAGTCCGACATCGACCTGCTGTTCGTGCGTCCCTACAAGTCGAACCCGCGCATCGAGCAGATGGTCGAGTTCATGCTCTACATGCTGTGGGACATGGGCCTGAAGGTCGGCCATGCCACGCGCTCGATCGAGGAATGCATCCGCCTCGCGCGCGAGGACCACACGATCCGCACCGCGCTGCTCGAAAGCCGCTATCTGTGGGGCGACGACAAGATCTTCGCCGAACTCAAGAAGCGCTTCTTCGCCGAAGTCGCGAAGGGCACGGCGGCCGAATTCGTCGAAGCCAAGCTCGACGAGCGCAACCAGCGCCACCAGCGGCTGGGCGATTCGCGCTACGTGCTCGAGCCCAACGTCAAGGACGGCAAGGGCGGGCTTCGCGACCTGCACACGCTGTTCTGGATCGGCAAGTACCTGCACCGGGTCGAGCGCGTGTCGGACCTGGTGCTGAAGGGCGTCTTCACGTCCGAGGAAGCGGCGATCTTCGACAAGTGCCAGGAATTCCTGTGGAGCGTGCGCTGCCACCTTCACTACGTCACCGGCCGCGCCGAAGACCGCCTGACCTTCGACGTGCAGGCCGAGATCGGCCGGCGCATGGGCTACACCGACCACCGCGGCACCAGCGGCGTCGAACGCTTCATGAAGCACTATTTCCTCGTCGCGAAGGACGTGGGCGACCTCACGCGCATCTTCTGCTCGGCGCTCGAACTCGAAGAAGGCAAGAAGGCGCGCTTCGACGTCGGTTCGGTGGGCAAGTTCTTCGGGCGCGGCGGCCCGAAATTCCCCGACCCGCGCTTCGCGGTCGAAAGCGGCCGGCTG
>JAYRKO010000720.1:0-1696 GCA_041905745.1 Tagaea sp.
GGCGCGACCTGCTGGTGATGTTCCGCGAACGGCGCGATCTGGTGCCGGGTGCGGTTGCCGCCTTCACCTTCGACGCGTCGGGCAACGTGCGCATCGATACGGCCGCCGGCACCGAACTGGCGGTCGACGCGGCGACGTCGATGTTCTTCGCCACGCTCGAACGCGCGCCCTTCGACGCGACGCACGTTTCCCCGCCCCTCTACGTGCCGCGCACGAATTCCTGGAGCGCCTATCTCGCGCGCCGCTTCCGCGACGCGGCCGGCAACGATGCGGGCTTCGTCGCGCTCACCATCGATCTCGGCTATTTCCGCGATTTCCATTCCGCGCTCGACGTCGGTCCGCGCGGCACGATCGCGCTGTGGCGCGACGACGGGATGCTGCTCAGCCGGCAACCCGCCGACGCCGACCAGATCGGCCGCACCTTCCCAGGCCCGCTTCTGGAAGGCCTGCGCGCCGGCAAGCTGGAAGACTCGCTTCTCGTACGCTCGCCGGTCGACGGCGTCGAGCGACGGCTCACCTGGCGCAAGATCGCGGGCGTGCCCGTCGTCGCGTCGGTCGCACTCGCCGGCGAGGACTATCGTGCGCCGCTGGATGCCGCGATGCGCCAGCAGTCCCTGGCCATCGGCGTGGGCGGCGTGCTCGTCGTTTCGCTCGCAGCGATCGCGTGGCTGCATCTGGGCCGGCTCGCGCGGCTGGGCGCCCTCTATCGCGCCGACCGCGCGCAGCTGGCGCGCTCGCAACGCCAGCTGCGCGCGGTCATCGACGCGATTCCCGGGATCGTCAACGCGAAGGACGAGAACGGCTACTACACGCTGATGAACGCGTTCCAGGCGCGCGTCTTCGGCACGACGCCGGAGAACGCCGTCGGACGACGGCTGGCCGATTTCACCGATCCCGATTTCGCGCGCGAGGTCGAGGTGCGCGAGCGCATCGCGCGGCGCACCCGCACGACCTCGCACGACGTCGAGGACACGTTCCTCGTCGACGGCGTGCCGCGCAGCTTCCTTGCCAGCAAGATCCCGATCGTCGACCCCGACGGCGTCTCGCGCCAGACCGTTTCGGTCGCGTTCGACGTGTCCGCGATGAAGGCGGTCGAGAACAAGGCGCGCGCGGCCGAAGCGCGCCTGCGCGCGGCGCTCGACTCGATCCCGGAGGGATTCGCGATCTTCGACGAGCAGGACCGCCTGACCGTCGCCAACCGGCCCTTCGCCGAGATGTTCACCGACCACGGCGACCCCGCGCGCATCGTCGGGCAGAGCTACGAGGACGTCGTGCGCGCGTCGATGCGCGCGGGCGAGCCTGTGGGCGAAGGCCGCGACGCGGAAAGCTGGGTCGCCGAACGCGTTCGCCGGCACCGCGAGACGGGCGGCGATCCGGTGCTCATCAAGATCGGCGGCGGCCGCTGGGTCTCCGTCGCCGAGCAGCACGTTGCGGGCATCGGCGTCGTGGGCATCAGCACCGACGTGACTCGCCTGGTGGATACGGAAGCCGAACTGCGCAGCGCGCGCGACCAGGCGGAGGCCGCCAACCGCGCCAAGTCGCAGTTCCTCGCCAACATGAGCCACGAATTGCGCACGCCGCTCAACGCGATCATCGGATTTTCCGAAATCATCGAAAGCCAGATCTTCGGGCCCGCCGGCCATCCGCGCTACGTCGAGTACGCGCGCGACATCGCCGCCTCGGGCCGCCATCTCGT
>JAYRKO010000721.1:0-1695 GCA_041905745.1 Tagaea sp.
ACTTCCCGTTATGCGGGCAGATGGATTAAATCATGCAGACGGCGCGACGACCTCGAAACACGTTACCTCCATTCGGAGTCAACGGGTTGCGAGGTTACCGTCGCCTGTTGTCGCGCGCCTTCTAGGCAAAAAGCGGTGCGGCGTCCGGCGTGTAGCGGGCAAGCTTGGCCCGATCGATCGCAACGCCGAGACCGGGTCGATCCGGGATCGGCAGCCAGCCGTCCGCGTCCAGCACGAACGGTTCGGCAAGAATGCCGTCGACATACGCGCTGCCGCCGATGAACTCGACAAGATCCACGCCCGGGAAGGCCGCCGCCATCTGGAGGTCGGCCGCGACGCCGAGCGCCGTGTTCCAGCCGTGGCCGATATATTTGACGCCGAAATCGTACGCCATCCATGCGATGCGGCGCTGTTCGGAGATGCCGCCGACTTTCGTGACGTCGGGCTGGACGATGTCGACCGCGGGCCGGGTCAGCCACGGGATGAACGCCTGACGGCGCGTCAGCACTTCGCAGCCGGCGATGGGGACGGGCGAGCAGCGGCGCAGCTCGGCATAGTCGTCGATCGCGTCGGGTGGGACGGGCTCCTCGAACCAGCCCACGTCGTAATCCTTCAGCATCTCGGCCGTGCGCTTGGCCCACTTGAAGCCGTGCGGCCACAGCGCGTCGCTCGCGCCCGCATCGACGAACAGACGCGACTTCTCGCCGGCCGCCTCGCGCGCGGCGCGTACGATCGCCTCGTCGAGCTTCGTGTCGAGCGCGCGGCCGAACGGACCCCAGCCGATCTTGAAGGCCGTGAACCCCCGCGCGCGGAAGGCGGCGATCTGGTCGTACATCGCCTTGGGTTCTTCCATCAGCAGCGAGCAGTAGGGCTGTACGCGGTTGCGGTAGACGCCGCCCAGCAGCCGCCCCACGCTCATGCCCGTGATCTTGCCGAGGATGTCCCACAGCGCGATGTCGATGCCGCTGATCGTGTGGGTGAGCGTGCCGCCGCGCCCCATCCAGAACGTGTTCTGATGGAGCTTCTCGCTGACGCGCTCGGGCTCCAGCGCGTTCTCGCCCGCATAGAGCGGCTCGAGAACCTTGAGGCCCGCCTGAACCAGCCGGCCGTCGGTGAAGACGCTGCCGTAGCCGGTGATGCCCTGATCGGTGTGGACGGCTACGATCGCGTGGATCGAATCCTGAGGGCGGATCTCGGCCGACCAGCCGCCTTTCGGGCTTTCGCCGAAAAGCGGAGCAGCCTCGATGCGCGTGATGCGGACCGGCGGCAGGACGGCGGCGCGCGCCTCGATCTTCATTCCTCGCGTCTCCCTTGTGCCTTTGTTCTATTCGCCGCGCTCGGCGCGCCGCTTGGCGACGACCGCTTCGTAGTCGACCGCGTCGTTCATGACCGTGATGTGTTCGCCCAGCGTGCGCTGGATGACCGCGAGATCGCCCGTCTCGAGGGCAGAGATCATCTCGCGATGCTCGTCGACGATGGCGGGCATCGGCTTGCTCAGCGTCGCCAGGCCGAAAATGATGATGAATTGGCGCGACAGCGTCTCCCACAGGTCGACGGTGACCGTATTTCCGGAAAGGCGGCACAGCGCGCGGTGGAACTGCATGTCGGCAAGCGCCAGCCCGTACGCGTCGCCGCGCGCGGCCATCACGTCCATCTCGCGAAGGGCCGCGCGCATCGGATCGAGATGCGCACCGG
>JAYRKO010000722.1:0-1695 GCA_041905745.1 Tagaea sp.
TTCCCGCACGAGTGCGGTGCGCGGTAGCGGCGGCCCGTCGGCGAAAAGCGGCGTGCACGTGGCGAACCAAAGTGCTGCCCCCGCGACGGACAGGATCGCGCGCGGCAAGGTCGAAAGCCGAAAGAAGTTCATTTCGCCAACGGTCCCCAAGCGCGCTCGAGAACCTCGAGTATCGTCTTCTTGGCGGCATCGGTCGCTGCGGCGTTCGGTTCGTATCTAAAACTGCTGCCACCGGCGGAGAACCAGCCGCTCCACGGCGCGTCGAAGCCGTGATGCGCGCCGGAATATTCGTGATATGTCACGCTTGCGCCCCGCAACGAACGGCACGCGGAACGTGTGCCCTGATAGACCCCCCACATGTCGTCAAGTCCGTAGAAGATATGCACGGGCAAATCGGGAAACAGCTTCGGCCAGTCCGCCGGACAGCCCCCGCCGCAGCCGGGATAGAACGAGAAGATCGCGGCGGGTTTGTGCGGCAATGCGGCGAACGAGCGCCCGCCATTTAGGGATTCCGTTCCGCCGCGGGAAAAGCCCATGACGGCGAAACGGGTTGCGTCGATGTCCGGACGGTCCTTGAGAAGTTCGACGACCGCGGCAGCGTCCGTTTCGTACTGGAGCTGGCATCCCGTACCGCCCCAGTTCTGCCGACCGCGCGCCTTTGCCGACTGGATCTGGACTACCGCCACTCCCCGTTCGTTGAAGAACGGCCCCCAGACCGGATGCATGCTCCGAGAACCGCCGTTTCCTTCAAGCAGGAGCACGACAGGCGCCTTGCCGCCGCCCGGCGGAACCGCGAAGATCAAAGCGTCCCGGAAATTGGGCTGCGCGCTGACCTCGGCACCGGCGAGCAGGACGACGAAGGCCGCGGCGGCCGCCCGAATTGCGGCCTTCATGCGATATCGGCCCACTTGCGGTAGCCGGCATTGAAAAGTTGGTCCGGGCGCGTGGGTCGGTTGTAAAGCGGGCTCTGCGGATTGCCGCAGATACCTGTCGCTCCGTCGGCCACGCCCACCGATGTCTTGTCGCTGGAGAGCGTCCGCTGCCCCTTCCAATAATCGCATGTGGCGCAACGCCGTTCGCCGGCAGGAAATGTCGCCGCTTGTGCGCGCGATGGCGAAACAATCTGCGAACCGCCTACGAGCGCGAGGGCCGCAATTCCCGCAAAGTCGCGTCGTGAAATGTCCACGCCAAGCCTCCATTGCGTAAAGCCGGACCTTCCGGCCGGAGATGAATCTGGCAGGCTATTGCCGTGTCGCGTCGTGAATAGAGCGTGAATCCGCCGTCAAATCAGGCGGTTCGCAACGTCAATTGGCATCGGCGGCGCGCGGGAATTCTCCGTCGCGCTCCAGATCTGCAAGCGCTGTGGAGAATCGCGACATCGCCTGCGGGAAGTGGGAAATCATCACATGGTGGTCGAACCGATGGCCGGGCCAGCGCCTGCGCATCTGCTCCAGCAGGTCGCGTGCCTCCGCGCCGCGCCCGCTGCTGTGCAAGGTCGCCGCATACCAGGCATAGATGTCGGGAAACGTGCGATTGATGGCGAAGCTGCGTTCGAGATGCCGCAGGGCGAGCGCATCGTCGCCGACAAGGAACCGCGCCATGCCGGCGTAGAGAAGCGCGCGGTCGAGCGCGTTCGCGTCTGGCCCGAGAAGGACGCCGAGTTCCGCCAATTCGAGGGCGCTGCGCACGTCGCCG
>JAYRKO010000723.1:0-1694 GCA_041905745.1 Tagaea sp.
CGCTTCGACGGCGCGACGCTGAGCCGCGCGCGCTTCGTCGCGACCTCGCTGCGGCTGGCGAGCATGCTTTCGGTGCGCGCCGAGCGCTGCGACTTCTCCGACGCCGATCTTTCGGGCGCCACGATGCTGGGCGCGCGGCTCGAAGGCGCCTCGCTCGTGGGCGCCATCGCGCGGCCCATGGAAATGCGCAACGCCGACGGCTCGCCGGCCGGCCGCCTGACGCCCACAAATTTCGCCAACGCCTCGCTCGTCGGCGCCGACCTGCGCGCGGCCGACCTGCGCAGCGCCAATTTCGCCGGAGCCGACATCCGCGGGGCCAATCTCGCGGGCGCGTTCCTGGCGAACGCCGAGATGACGGGAACGCGACGCTAGGCGCCAGCAAACGACGGAGAAGCGCGAACGTGCTGCCGGCCGCAAACTCCTACGAAGACCTCGTCGCCCGATTCCGCTGGAACGTCCCTGCCCGCTACAACATCGGCGTCGACGTGTGCGACCGCCATGCGGCAGCACGTCCCGACGCGCCCGCGCTGATCTTCGAGGACGAGAACGGCAAGATCGCCACGCTCGATTTCGCGAAGCTGAAGGCCGAGACCGACCGCTTCGCCAACGCGCTCGCCGGCCACGGCATCGCGCGCGGCGAACGCGTGGCGATCCTGCTGCCGCAATCGCCCGAAACGGCCATCGCGCATATCGGCGCCTACAAGGCCGGCATGATCGCCGTGCCGCTGTTCGTGCTGTTCGGCGAGGACGCGCTCGAATACCGGCTGGCGGATTGCGGGGCGGCGTGCCTCGTCACCGACACGCACCAGCTTGCCAAGATCGCGGCGATCCGCGACCGGCTGCCCGCGCTCAAGAAGATCTTCGTGGTCGACGGCAAGGGCACGGGCGGCACGCTCGATTTCCACGCCGAACTGGCGCGCGCGTCCGACCGCTTCGCGCCCGTCGATACGGCGGCCGACGATCCGGCCGTCATCATCTACACCTCGGGCACGACGGGCAGCCCCAAGGGCGCGCTCCACGCGCATCGCGTGCTGCTCGGCCACCTGCCGGGCGTGGAACTGCCGCAGGACCTGTTCCCGAAGCCGGGCGATCTGTTCTGGACGCCGGCCGACTGGGCGTGGATCGGCGGGCTGTTCGACGTGCTGCTCCCCTCGCTCCACCACGGCGTGCCGGTGCTCGCCCACCGCTTCCGCAAGTTCGAGCCCGACCGCGCGCTCGACCTGATGGCGCGCCACGAGGTGCGCAACGTCTTCTTCCCGCCCACGGCGCTGAAGCTGATGCGCCAGACCGGCATCGCCGCCGACGCGCACGTGAAGCTGCGCTCGATCGGCTCGGGCGGGGAATCGCTGGGCGAGGAGCTGCTCGACTGGGGCCGCGCGACGTTCGGCGTGACGATCAACGAGTTCTACGGCCAGACCGAATGCAACCTCGTCGTCTCGAACTGCGCCTCGCTGTTCCCGGTGAAGCCGGGGGCGATGGGCCGCGCCGTGCCCGGCCACACGCTGGCGATCGTCGACGAGGACGGCAACGTGCTGCCTGACGGTGTGGAAGGCGAGATCGCCGTGCACCGGCCGGACCCCGTGATGTTCCTGCGCTACTGGAACCGCCCGGCGGACACGGAAGCGAAGTTCGCGGGCGACTGGATGCGCACGGGCGACCGCGGCAAGCGCGGGCCGGACGGCTATCTGCGCTAT
>JAYRKO010000075.1:0-8852 GCA_041905745.1 Tagaea sp.
GGCAAGTACCACGACGTCGACTCGTCGGCTCTCGCTTTCGAAATCGCCGGCAAGGCCTGCTTCCGCGAAGGCATGCGCAAGGCCAACCCGATCATCCTCGAGCCGATCATGGACGTCGAGGTGACGACGCCGCCCGACCACGTGGGCGACGTCGTGGGCGACTTGAACCGCCGCCGCGGCATCATCCAGAGCCAGGACCAGGTGGCCACGTCGGTCATCATCCGGGCGCACGTGCCGCTGTCGGAAATGTTCGGCTACATCTCGGACCTGCGTTCGATGTCGAAGGGCCGCGCGTCCTTCACGATGCAGTTCGACCACTACGAACCCGTGCCGCGCAACATCGCGGACGAGATC
This sequence comes from Tagaea sp., assembly GCA_041905745.1. Lineage (GTDB taxonomy): Bacteria > Pseudomonadota > Alphaproteobacteria > CACIAM-22H2 > CACIAM-22H2 > Tagaea. Next base: position 355 of record JAYRKO010000075.1, read on the forward strand.
ATGGCCAAGAACGCGGCCTGATCCTCGAAACGGATCGACGAAACGGACAAGGGCGGGAAGGAAACTTCCCGCCCTTTTTCGTGATGCCTGCATAAGAATGTATACCTTGACTCCGTCTGATTGTTCTTAGATTGTTCCTCCACCTTTGGATGTGGAGGAAGACATGTTCGGCCGACAGCAAAACCTTCTGACCGACGATTTCGCGCCCCGCGAGAGGCCTTCGGGCGTCGGCGTCGATGGCGGCGCCGGCGGCGGGTGGTTCGATCTCGAGGACTGGGTCGGGCCGGACCATCCGAGCCGGCGCACCGACATCGCCAAGCTCGAAGCGATCCTCGCCAACAGCGGCGACTATTCCCTCGAACGCACGCAAGGCCCGACGGGCTACTGGGGGCTGGCGCTCGACAAGGGCATTCGCGCCTACCAGAAGCGCAACGGCCTTGCCGTGGACGGCGTGCTGCGCCCCCGCGGCCCGACGATCCGCCACATGGAAGACGCGTTCGGCGCGCTGCTCGGCGGCTACGCGCCGCCGACGGCCGAGGACATCGACCGCCACCACGACACGCTCGACACCGGCGCCCCCGACGTCATCGCGTGGCGCAAGCCGGGTGTCGATTTCGCGAACGTGTCCGGCATGCCCGAAATCGATCAGGAAGCCGATGCGTCCAACGCCCGGATGGTGCGCGCGATGCTGCGCACCGGCGACGTCGAGGGCTACGCGCCGCTGATGAAGAAGGCCATCGACGAAGGCGGCAAGCGCGCCTTCGCCGAGGTCGCCGATCTCGCGAAGAAACTCGAAGAAGCCTCGCCCAGCGCTGCCGGAAAGTTCACCGGCAAGCTCGCCGCACTGATGACGTCCGAGCAGAAAGAAACCTACGGCATCAAGGAAAAGCCCGCGCAACCGGACGGGACGGTGCATGTGGCGATGATGCCTGACGATCAGGTGATGAATGGCGGACGCCACATCGTGGATGGGACCGGTGGGGGCGGCGGATCCGCGGGAATTGCTGCAGGGGCCGCCGGCGCCGCTGCCACCATCGCAGCCGGAAGGTTCCTTGAGGAGAAGTTGAGGCAATTGCCGGGCCGCGCGCCGGCTGATTCGGGGGCAACGAGCCTCCCCGGCCCGGCTACGGAGCCGATCCAGACGCCAAATCTTCTGGGTGGATCGATCAAAGTTCCAAAGCCGGAGGACTCGATCGAGACATTTCCAGCCGATTCCGGCCCGAAGCCGGAACTGGCGCCGCCGCCCGCTTTAGCCCCCGGCGAGCGCAAAAAGATTGTCGGGAAGTTCGTCGACGAACTCAAGGTCGTCTTCAATGAAGGCAGCTACATTGATAATCGTGGCCTGCCGAAGACGGTCGAACTGAACAACGTCGTCGCGAAGGCCTGCGAGAAGGCAATCGGCGAGTCGGAATTCCCTGAGTTGATCAAGCAACTGGGCGGCGCGTCGGAGGGCGGCAAAAAGAAGGAATACGTGCCGGAGCGACGCCTTAACACTCCGGGCAAGGATCGCCAGTCCGACTACCTGATGGGGACGGTCGATGGTAACGGCAAGGTCGAACACGGTGCTGCGATCAATACGGTCACCACGCGTGCCGATGGCAGCCCGATCCAGCGCGAGCAGGCGCAGCTTGACGACCTCATCAAGTCGAACGTCATCCGGTTCGTCGACTGGCTTGCGAAAGTCGGCGACGGCAATCCGCAGGACTCTTTTGACGACGCATACAGAAAGTGCAAGGAGGGCGTGAAAGCCCTCGAAGACAGCATTCGGGCCGACATCGCATCCGGCAAGCGAGCGATGGGAAAGTAACCCACCATGAAGTTCGAGAATCTGATGCGTGAAGGGCACGTACCGGCCATCTATCCGAATGCGGGCCACCGGATTTCGGTCAGCTGGACGGTGCCGGATTGGCTGGCGTTCGAACAGGACGTTCGCACCGCATTTCCGAATGCTTTTTTCTACGAACGCTGGAAAGCGAAGACGGATCCGGATGTGGCGCCGACCTTTCGGGTTCTCAGCCGGCTTGACGAGCCCGATATCGAAAGAGATGTCTGTGTGATGTTTCCATATCCGGGTTGGAAGCCGGAGCTGCTTCTCGAAATGCCTGAACGACCGGGATGGCCGCATCATTGGACTTGGAAAAACTATCTCTCGCCGCGCATCAGCTTCTCCATGCGGCCGCACAACGAGCCGTTCGAGGACATCTTTCGCGCATCGGAACCCGACTGTGCGGTGCAGATGTGGGGTACTCGCGACATTTTGACGTCGTATCGCAAGGTGCTTTCGGACGAACGCAAGCTCGTCGGCAAGATCGTCCGGATGATCGACCGGAGAAGTCGCTGGGCGGTCGAAGCTCTATGCGGGTCGTATGCTGAGCTGCTCGCCGGAAAGGGCAAAATCTCGCGCTATTTGCGTACGCAGAGATGCCGCGCTTCTCCCGCTGTCATCGAATGGGCAAACGATGGCCCAAATCGGCTGATCTTCTGTCAGGAAGTCTACAAAGACACTGTCCTGGCCTGGCTGACGCGCGAGCAGGTGCCCGAAGAATGGTGGAACGGCATCTCCAAGCCCAAATGGGCGCTGCGCGAGTAAGCCCGAACGAAAACGGGGCGGGGAGTTTCCTTCCCGCCCCGTTCGGTCGTCTCGATCTGCCGAAGCTCAGGAGCCCTTCAGGTCGGCCGAGGTCGGCAGGTAATAGTCCGTCCACGCCTTGGGCATCGTCTTCAGCGTGCCGATCTTGAACAGGTGTTCGGCGAACTTCATCGTGCCCTGCGGGTCCATGATGAAATCCATCATGTCGGGCTGCTTCATGATGTCGGCGAGCTCGGCGCTGTCGGTCTTGTCGCCGGTGATCTCCTTGTAGATCTCGATCGCCTCGGCCGTGTTCGACTTGATGAAGGCGATGGCGCCGGCGGTCGCGGCGCGCAGCGCCTTGACGACCACGGGGTTCGCCTCGGCGTACTGCACGGTCGTGAAGAACTGCGCCTGGCTGAGCGGCCCGCCGATGATCTCCTTCGACGTGACGACCTGCCGGAGGCCGCGCTTGATGCCGACATACTGGAAGGGCGGGGCGGAGAAGTGGCTCGCCACCTCGCCCTGGCCGCCCACGACCAGCGCCATCGCGTCGGGGTGGCTCAGCTGCACGGTCATCGGGTCGAAATGGTTGACCTTCGCCTCGCCGAACATCTTGATCGCGGCCATCTGCAGGAGGATCGCCTGCGTCGACACGCCCACCGTGGGCACCGCGATCTTGTCGCCGGGGCCGTAGTCGGACAGCGACTTGATCTTCGGGTCGCGCGTCAGGAGGATCACGGGCTGCGCCGAGGAGGCGACGATGCCGCGCACGCGCCCGCGCGTGCGGTCCCACAGCAGCAGCAGGTTGCCCGTACCGGTGTTGACGACGTCGACATTGCCCGAGAGGAGCGCGTCGGTCTGCGCGCCGCCGCCCGCGAGGATCGGCCACGTCACCTTGAGGTTCGCCACGCCCAGCTTGGCGGCTTCCGCCTCGACGAGCTTCTTCTTCTCCATCACGTGGCTGGCGAGATAGAGGATGCCCGGCTGGCGGGTGATCGAGATTTCCGACTTGGCCTGCGCATGCGCGGCCCCGCTCGCGGCGACGAGCGCGAAAGCGGAAAGAATCGGCAGAAGGCGTTTCATCGGGTGTTCCTCCGTCGGGCGTGCGGCCGCTTGTCGGGCCGTCCGGACGGAAACACTAGCTGCCGGATGCCCCCGCGCGCAATCTCAGCGCGCGAAGGCGAGCAGCCCCAGCGCCAGCGTGCCCACCGCGATGCGATACCACGCGAAGGGCACGAAGCCGTGGCGCGCGACGAACCCCACCAGCGTGCGCACGACGAGAAGGGCCGCGAGGAACGCGGCGACGAAACCCACGGCGATGACGGCATAGTCGCCGTCGCCCAGCAGCGCGCGGTTCTTGTAGAGATCGTAGACGGTCGCCCCCAGCATCGTGGGGATCGCGAGGAAGAACGAGAATTCCGTCGCCGTCTTGCGGTCCACGCCCATCAGCAGCGCGCCCATGATCGTGGCGCCCGAACGCGACACGCCCGGGATCATCGCGACGACCTGGCAGGCCCCCACCTTGAGTGCTGTCAGCGGCGTCATCGCGTCGATGTCGTGCGTCTTCGCCGTCGGCAGGTTGCGCTCGATCCACAGGATCGCGAAGCCGCCCACGACCAGCGCCACCGACACGACCCACGGATTGAACAGCACGCTCTTGATGAAGCCGTGCAGCGTGGCGCCCAGCACGAGGGCGGGCAGGAACGCGAGCGTCACGTTCGCCGCGAAGCGCCGGTCGGCCGCGTTCGAGAACAGGCCCGTCGCCACGCCGAAGAGCTTGGCGCGGTAGACCCACAGGATCGCGAGGATCGCGCCGAGCTGGATCACCACCTCGAACGTGCGGCCGGGCGGGCCTTCGAAGCCGAGGATCTCGTCGCCGAGCAGCAGATGGCCCGTCGAGGAGACGGGCAGGAATTCCGTGAGCCCTTCGACGATGCCCAGAAGGGCCGCGTCGCCGTAGACGCCGAGCGCCATGATGCGTGTTCTTCCCGTTCGCGGTGTTTACGTCAGGCGGCGGTGCCGCCGACCGTGAGATTGTCGACGAGGAGCGTGGGCTGGCCCACGCCCACCGGCACGCCCTGGCCGTCCTTGCCGCACGTGCCCACGCCCGGGTCGAGCTTCATGTCGTTGCCGACCATCTTCACCTTGGTCAGCGCGTCGGGCCCGTTGCCGATCAGCATCGCGCCCTTGACCGCGGGGCCGATCTTGCCGTCCTCGATGAGATAGGCCTCGGCCGCGTTGAACACGAACTTGCCCGACGTGATGTCGACCTGCCCGCCGCCGAAATTGACGGCGTAGAGCCCCTTCTTGACCGAGCGGATGATCTCCTCGGGCGAGTGGGGGCCTGCGGCCATCACGGTGTTGGTCATGCGCGGCATCGGGTGGTGGGCGAAGCTCTCGCGCCGTCCGTTGCCGGTGGGCTTCATGCCCATCAGGCGCGCGTTCTGCCGATCCTGCATGTAGCCCACAAGGATGCCGTCCTCGATCAGCACGGTGCGCTGGCTGGGCGTGCCTTCGTCGTCGACGGTCAGCGAGCCGCGCCGGTCGGGAAGCGTGCCGTCGTCGACGACCGTCACGCCGGGCGAGGCCACGCGCTGGCCCATGAGCCCCGCGAAGGCCGACGTCTTCTTGCGGTTGAAATCGCCTTCGAGACCGTGGCCGATCGCCTCGTGCAGCAGGATGCCGGGCCAGCCGGGGCCGAGCACGACCTGCATTTCGCCCGCGGGTGCCGGCACCGAGCCGAGATTGACGAGCGCCTGACGCACCGCTTCGTCCACGCCGCGCTTCCAGTTGGCGGGATCGACGACGCTTTCGAAGGGCACGCGGCCGCCCCAGCCGTGCGAACCCGTCTCCTGCCGGTCGCCGTCGCCCACGACGACCGCGACGTTGAGGCGCACGAGCGGGCGGATGTCGGCCACGCGCCCGCCGTCGGCGCGCAGGATCTGCACGGCCTGCCATTCGCCGGCGATCGAGCACATCACCTGTCGCACGCGGCCGTCCTTCGCGCGCGCATAGGCGTCGATCTCGGCCAGCAGCTTCGCCTTGTCGGCGAATTCCATCAGCTCGAGCGGATTTTCGTCGGTGTAGAGCAGCGCGTTGGTGCCCGCGGGGCCGGGTGCCGCCGCTCCGCCGTGGCCCGCGCGGACGGCCGACACGGTCTTGGCGGCACGCGCGATGGCGTCGTGGCTGAGATCGGAGGCATGCGCATAGGCGGCCGTGTCGCCGGAAACGGCGCGAAGCCCGAAACCCTGCGAGGTGTCGAAGGACGCACCCTTCAGCTTGCCGTCGTCCCACGACAGGCTTTCCGACTGCCGGTATTCGAGGAACAGCTCGCCGTCGTCGGCGCCCTTCAGCGCATCCTCGACCTGACGCTGGGCCTTGGCGCGGTCGAGACCGGCCTGCTGGTAGAAAAGCGCGTCGGTGCGGGCGAGATGGGACATCGTCTGTTCGGGGCTCCGGTGGGGGCAGGGAGGGAATTTAGGCGTTCGGGCGGCCGATTCCAATCGTGGCCGCGCGCGCGGCAGCCCTATATTCTTCGATGCAGGCCGATACGGGCGGAATTGCGGCGGACGGGGCCATGGCGGACGCGAAGGCAGCGACGATGCGCGAGCATCCCCAGCGCGTGGCGCTGGTGAACGAGGTGCATGCGCGCCCGTTCCTGACGGTGCGCTCGCCCGAGCGCGCGAGCCATCTTGCGATGACGTCGGGCGAGCAGGGGGCGGCCGCCGACCGCGCGCATCTGGTGGCGCTGTGCGAACGCTACGGCATCGCGCATCCGGCGCCCGGCGCCAACCATTTCGTCGCCGAACTCGACGGCTACCGCGTGAAGTGGGAGCGGCACACCGAGTTCTGCACGTGGACGTTCCTCAAGGGCGGCGCGTTCGACGTGCCCTTCGCCCGCAATGCGATCGATCTTGCCCCGCCCGACTGGGTCGCCGGCATTCCGGGCGAACGCATCGTCGCGGTCCACGTGGCGCTGCTGGCGCGCGAACGCGCCGCACCGGACGTCGACGAATTGGGGCGCTGGCTGCATGCCGACTATCTGGTGGGCAGCGAGATGGCCGGCGGGCGCGCGCTGGCGTGGACCGATTTCCGCCTGCATGCCGACGGCTTCGGGCGCATTGTCGTCCACGACCGGGGGCTTGGCGAGCGCCAGTGCGGGCGCGTGATCCAGCGCCTGCTGGAAATCGAGACGTACCGCACGATGGCGATGCTGGCGCTGCCCGTCGCGCGCGAGATCGGGCCGCAGGTCACGGCGGTGGACGGCGACCTGCTGCTCATCATGAACGCGATGCCCGCGGCCGGTGCGGTTGCCGAACAGCGTGCGCTGCTCGACCGGCTGACGATCCTTTCCGCGACGATCGAACGGGCGACAGCGGCATCGGCCTATCGCTTCGGCGCGGCGCGCGCCTATGCCGAGCTGGTCGCCAAGCGCGTGGCCGAACTGCGCGAGGAACGCATCGAAGGCCTGCAGACCTACCGCGAATTCATGGACCGGCGTTTCGCGCCGGCCTTGCGCACCTGCGAGGCGACGTCCGACCGGCTCGCGCGCATGTCGCAGCGCCTGACGCGGGCCGGTGCGCTGCTGCGCACGCGCGTCGATCTTGCGGTCGAGGCGCAGAACCAGGCCCTGCTCGCCTCGATGGACAGGCGCGCGCACCTGCAACTGCGCCTGCAGGAGACGGTCGAGGGCCTGTCGGTGGCCGCGATCACCTACTATACGGTCGGCCTCGTCGCGTATGCGCTGCGCGCGCTCGACGCCGCCGGCCTGCATCTGGACAAGGACATCGCCACCGGAATCGCCATCCCGGTCGTGGCGTTTTTCGTGTGGGCGGGGCTGCGGCGCTTCCGCCGGTCGCTCGCGCGGGCCGAACCGGCGGGCGAGGGGGCCGGCCATCCGCCCCGGTAGCCCGGTGCGGCAAACCGCCGCACGTGCCGTTTAATTGATCCAGATCAAATAGTTAATCCGATTTCCTGGAATCGGCCGGCGGCGCCTGCGGGCGGGTCGGCGCGAGGGCTCGCGGGCGGCGGTTGAGCGGCCCCAGCCCCTTCGTGTAGCTTGCGATTCCGCCCCCGCAAGAGGGCCGTTCGAAACCCTCCGTTCCTCCGCCGGCACGGGCCGTACCCGTCGCGGGCAGGAGCGCCCTTCGAAACCATAGGCAGGACATGCTCACGAACGTATCCGTCCGCAACCGCACGGCGCTCGCCGTCACGTTCATTGCGGTGCTGGCAGCACTGGTCTTCGGTGCCGCCCCCGCCGAGGCGATCCAGCCGCAGCCCTGGCAGCTCGGCCTTCAGCCCTCCGCCTCGCCGGTGAAGGACTATATCGGCTGGTTCCACAACATCCTGCTCGTGATCATCACGCTCATCACGGTCTTCGTGCTGGCGCTGCTGCTCTACACGATCGTGCGCTTCCGCGCCGCATCCAACCCGACGCCCTCGCGCGCGACGCACAACACGCTGCTCGAGGTCGTCTGGACGGCCGTGCCGGTGCTGATCCTGGTGCTGATCGCGGTGCCCTCGATCAACCTCATCCGCGTCTCCGACAAGGCGCCGGAAGCGGACTTCACGCTGAAGGTCACCGGCCACCAGTGGTACTGGAGCTACCAGTATCCCGACCACGGCGAGTTCGAGTTCGACAGCTACATGGTGCAGGACGGCGACCTGAAGCCGGGCCAGACGCGCCTGCTCGACGTCGACAACCGCGTCGTCGTGCCGGTGGGTGCCAGCGTGCGCGTCGTCATCGCGGGCACGGACGTGATCCACTCGTGGTTCGTGCCTTCGCTGGGCGTGCAGAAATACGCGATGCCCGGCCGCCTCAACGAGACGTGGTTCAAGGCCGACAAGGCCGGCGTCTTCTACGGCCAGTGCAACCAGATCTGCGGCGTCAACCACGCCTACATGCCGATCGCCATCGAGGCGGTCG
>JAYRKO010000724.1:0-1693 GCA_041905745.1 Tagaea sp.
CCTAGTCCGCCGCCTGCGGCATGTCGGCCGCTTCGGGCGCGAGCCACGGGCGGCGCGCGCCCAGCGCCTCGGCCACCGCGAAGCCCGAGCGCAGCCCGTCCTCGTGGAAGCCGTGCCCGGTCCACGCACCGCAGAAATGCAGGCCTCGCACGCCCTGGATTTCCGGCAGCCGGCGCTGTGCGGCCAGTGCGGCGGCGTCGAAGACCGGATGCATGTAGTCGAATTCCGCCAGCTTCGTGTGCGCGCGCGGCTCGGCCAGCGGATTGAGCGAGACGAACAGCGGATATTCGGCCGGCAGGTTCTGGAGCCTGTTCATCCAGTACGTGACCGAAACGCCCGTGGCGCCGGCCGCGTCGCGTTCGGCGAGATAGTTCCAGCTTGCCCATGCGCGCCGGCGCACCGGCATCAGGCGTTCGTCCTGATGCAGCACCGCGCGGTTGGGCTGGAACGCGAAACGGCCGAGGATGTCGCGCTCGGCCGGCGTCGGGCCGTCGATCAGCCTCAGCGCCTCGTCGGCATGGCAGGCGAAGACGACCCGGTCGAAACGCCGCGACCCGCCGGCAGTGTCGTGGACGACGATCCCGTGATGGCCCGGCGCCACGTGCGCGGCACCGGCGTGCGCAAGCGCGCGCTCGCCGATATCGGCCAGCAGGCGGTCGCGATAGACCTGCGCGCCGCCCTTGACCGTGCGCCACAGCGGCCGGTCGAAGACCTGCAGCAGGCCGTGATTGCTGAAGAAGCGCGCGAGACTGTGCGCGGGAAAAGCCATCATCGCGGCCGTGGGACACGACCAGATCGCGGCCGCCATCGGCAGGAGGTGGCGGTCGACGAAGGCGCGGCTGTAGCCGCCGCGCGCCAGGAACGTGCCGAGATCGGGCCCGTCGCCGCCCGCAGCACTCAGTTCGCGCGCCGCGCGGAAGAAGCGCACGATGTCGGCCAGCATGCGCCAGTGCGAGGGGCGCAGCAGGTTGCGCTTCTGCGCGAACAGGCCGTGCCACGTGCCGCCCGAATATTCGATGCGCCCGCGATCGACCGAAGCCGAGAACGACATGTTCGAGACTTCGCATTCGATGCCCAGATGCGCGAACAGCGCGATCAGGTCGGGATACGTCGCATCGTTGAAGACGATGAAGCCGGTATCGACCGGGATCTCGCGCACTTTGCCGCCGGGTCCGCGCGCGGCCGCGAGGACGGTGTTCGTGTGGCCGCCGAAGCGCCGTTCCTTCTCGTAGAGCGTCACGTCGTGGCGGCGCGACAGGAGCCACGCAGCACCAAGCCCGGCCACGCCCGAGCCGATCACCGCGACGGACAGGGGATGGTCGGGGCGCGTCGCGTCGAACGGCATGTCAGACCGCCTCGCGCAGCGACTGGAAGGCGGCCAGGGCCCGCGCGCGCGCCGCACCGTGGTCGACGAGCGGCTTGGGATAGGATTTGCCGAGTGCCACGCCTGCCTTCGCGAGCACGTCCGCCGGCGCTTCCCAAGGTGCAAACAGGTGTTCGGTCGGCAGCTTCGCGATCTCCGGCACCCATTTGCGGACATAGTCGCCGGCGGGATCGAACTTCGCGCCCTGCAGGATCGGATTGAAGATGCGGAAATAGGGGGCCGCGTCGGCCCCGCAGCCGGCCACCCACTGCCAGCTCGCCGCGTTGTTGGCGAGATCGGCGTCGACCAGCGTGTCCCAGAACCAGTCCT
>JAYRKO010000076.1:0-8835 GCA_041905745.1 Tagaea sp.
AACGCACCGATGCTGAGCCCGCGATTCACGATGAGTTCGATGAAGCGCAGCGATTGCGTGAGCCAGATCGCGAGCGTCAGCGTCACGAGCACGAACAGCGTCGCGACGGCTACCTGCCGCAGGATGTAGATCGTTATCCGGTTCATGGGGTCGGCCCGATGATACCGGAGGGGCGGGAGTCGCGCATCCGCATGATTTTGCACCGCAACCGACGGAACGAAAAGCGAACTCGACCGGGAGCCGCCTTTTCTTTCAGGTCGAAAGCATTATTGTACAGCGCCCGCCGTCTGCGGATGCATCGTGAGGGGCCGACACACGTCGCCGGGCCCGGAATCATCAAGGAAATCGGACATGAAGATCGCGTTCCTGAAGCCCGAACCGCCGGCAAGCGGTGCCTATGTCGTCGGCGTTCTCGAAGACCGGAAACTTACGCCGGCCGCTGCCGCTCTCGACAAGAAGACCGGTGGCGTCCTGACCCGAGCGATGGCGACAACCCGCTTCAAGGGCAAGAAGGGCGAATTCCTCGACATCGTGGCGCCCAAGGGAGTGCCGTTCGGACGCATCGTGCTCGCCGGCTTCGGCAAGCTCGACAAGCTCGACAAGAGTGCGGCGGAGACGGTCGGCGGCAAGCTCGTCGCCCACCTCAACGCGATCGGCGAGGCCCTTGCCACCGTTTCGGTCGAGCAGATCCCGGGCGCGACCCTCAATCCGTCCGACGTGGCCGCGCACATGGCGTTCGGCGCCAAACTTCGCGCCTACCGCTTCGACAAATACAAGACGCGCGAGAAGGAAGACGCGAAGCCGACGTTGAAGGCGCTGAACCTGCTGGTGACGGACGTCGCCGCGGCCCGCAAGGTCCACGGCCCGCTCGACCGCGTCGCCGACGCCATCGTTTTCACGCGCGATCTCGTGTCCGAGCCGCCGAACGTTCTCTACCCGGAGAGTCTGGCCGAGCGCTGCAAGCGCCTGACCGCCTTCGGCGTGAAGGTCGAGATCTTCGACGAGAAGCAGCTCGAGAAGATGGGGGCGGGCGCGCTCCTCGGCGTCGGACAGGGCTCGGCACGCCCCTCGCGCATGGTCGTCATGCAGTACAACGGCGCGCCGAAGGCCAAGGACAAGCGGCCGGTCGCGTTCGTCGGCAAGGGCGTGACGTTCGACACCGGCGGCATCTCGATCAAGCCGTCGGCCGGCATGGAAGACATGAAGTGGGACATGGCCGGATCGGCCGCCGTAATCGGCACGATCGAGGCGCTTGCCGCGCGCCATGCGAAGGTCAACGCGATCGGCGCGATCGGGCTCGTCGAGAACATGCCCTCGGGCATGGCGCAGCGTCCGTCGGACATCGTGAAGTCGCTCTCCGGCAAGACGATCGAGGTGCTCAACACCGATGCAGAAGGCCGCCTCGTGCTGGCCGACGTGCTTTGGTACGTCCAGGACCGCTTCAAGCCCAAGGCGATGCTCGATCTCGCGACGCTGACCGGGGCGGTCATCATCGCGCTGGGCCACGAATACGCCGGCATCATGGGCAACAACGACGAACTCGCGAACAAGCTGATCGCCGCCGGTACGGCGACGGGCGAGAAGGTCTGGCGCCTTCCGCTGGGCGAGGCGTACGACCGCGACATCGACAGCCCTGCGGCCGATGTGAAGAACATCGCGGGCAACCGCGCCGCCGGATCCATCATCGGCGGCCAGTTCCTGGCCCGCTTCGTCAACGACGTGCCGTGGATGCATATCGACATCGCCGGCATGGCGTGGAGCGGCAAGGATCACGCGATCTGCCCGAAGGGTGCCACTGCCTTCGGCGTACGTCTGCTCGACCGTCTCGTCGCGGACAATTACGAGGAAGCTTGAGCGAGATCCGCTTCTATCACTTGAGGACGTCCACGCTCGAAACGGCCTTGCCCAAGATCCTCGAAAAGGCGGTCGGGCAGGGCCATCGGGCTGTCGTCGTCGCGGGCAGCGTCGAGCGTGGGGCCGCCCTCGACGCGATCCTATGGACCTACGAGGAACGCTCGTTCCTGCCGCACGCGGCGGCTCCGGCCAACGGCAACGATCCTTTCGCGGCCGACCAACCGGTCTGGATCACGACCCGGGTCGAAAACCCCAACGGGGCATCGCTGCTCGTACTGCTCGACGGTCAGACGGTCGACGATCCGGGCGCTTGGAAGCTGGTCTGCGAGGTGTTCGACGGCAACGACGAGACGGCAGTCGCCGCCGCGCGCGAACGCTGGAAGGCGCTGAAGGCGCAGGGCCATGCGCTCGCCTACTGGCGGCAGGACGACCGAGGGGCCTGGGAAAAGGCCGGTTAGGGCGGCGAGGGGCGGTTGCCATCCGCGCGGCGCATGGCTATAAGCCCCGCCACATCGCAATTCCGAACCACCGACCCAGAGAGTTTCCAATGGCCATCGAGCGCACCTTTTCCATCATCAAGCCCGACGCGACGCGTCGCAATCTCACCGGCGCGATCAACGCGCTGATCGAGAAGTCGGGTCTGCGCATCGTCGCGCAGAAGCGCATCCACATGACGAAGACGCAGGCCGAGACGTTCTACGCCGTCCACAAGGCGCGGCCGTTCTTCGGCTCGCTCGTCGAATTCATGACGTCGGGCCCCGTCGTCGTGCAGGTGCTGGAAGGCGAAAACGCCGTCGCGCGCTACCGCGAGGTGATGGGCGCCACCAATCCGGCCAATGCCGCGCCGGGCACCATCCGCAAGGAATTCGCGGAATCGATCGAAGCCAACTCGGCCCACGGCTCCGACAGCAACGAGAATGCGGCCGTCGAGATCGCGTACTTCTTCGCGGGTCTCGAAATCGTCGGCTGACGCCGGCGCCTCGCGCGCGAATCGAAAGGGCCGCTCCGGCATCCCGGAGCGGCCCTTTTGCGTTTACGGGGCCCGAGGCCCCGCCGATCAGCCGTGCGGCACGAGGAAAACGTACATGCCCACGAGGGTCAGGATCGTCAGGCCCAGTACCCACTTGGCCATCTGGTTGAAATGGCCCCAAGTTTCGATATGCGGAGTCATGTCGTGGTTGAATTCGCTGTCGAAGTTCTTCTGCGGTGCGCCGGCCATGATTGCCTCCAGTAGATTTTGGCCAGAATAGGCCAATCGCTTTCCAAGTCAAATCGTCGGATTGACGAGCAGTTCCGCGGTCGGCGCGCCGGCTTCGACGACGACGCGCTCGTTCTCGATCCGGGCGCGCCCGGACGCGACGAGTTTGAGCGCCGCTGGGTAAAGCGCGTGCTCGGCCTTCAGGATGCGGGCGGCAAGTGCCGCCTCGTCGTCTCCCGGCAATACCGGGACGGCGGCCTGGCCGACGATGGGGCCGACGTCCATTTTGGGGCGCACGAAATGGACCGTGCAGCCCGCAATCCGCACGCCCTCGGCCAACGCCCGCGCGTGGGTGTCGAGTCCGGGAAAGGCCGGCAGAAGCGAGGGGTGGATGTTGAGCATCCGGTCACGCCATGCCTCGACGAACCCCGCCGTCAGCAGGCGCATGAAGCCGGCAAGGCATACGAATTCGATGCCCGCTTCGCGCAGCACGCCGTCAAGTGCATGCTCGAAAGCCTCGCGTCCGGCAAAAGCCTTGTGATCCACCGTCGCCGTTGCGATGCCCGCATCGCGCGCGGCCGCGAGCCCGCCGGCACCGGGTACGTTCGAAACGACCAGCGCGATCTCGGCCGGGAAGTCGGCCGCGCGTGCGGCATCGATGAGCGCACGCATGTTGCTGCCGCGGCCGGAAATCAGGACCCCGACGCGCAAACGCGCCATCGTCAGATCTTCCAGGCGTCGAGATTTTCCACGACGCAGCCCGGCGCCTGCGTATCGGCGCGCGGCACGACCGTGCCGATCTCGACCGGGCTTTCGCCCGCATCGCGCAAGATGCCGATCGCGGCGTTCTTCTGCGCCGCCGGCACGACGACGACCATGCCGACGCCGCAGTTGAAGACGCGCACCATTTCGGCCGGCGCGACCTGACCGACCTTGGCGAGCCATGCAAAGACCGGCGGCAGCTTCCACGTCTTCGCGTCGATGCGGACCTGCAGACTGTCGGGGATCACGCGCGGCACGTTCTCGACGAGACCGCCGCCGGTGATGTGCGCCATCGCCTTGGCGGCACCGGCGCGCGCGAGAGCGAGGCAGCTTTTGACGTAGATGCGGGTCGGAGCAAGCAAGGCCGCGGCGAGGGACTTCTCCGGTGCGAACGGGGCGGGTGCCTGCCACGAAAGCTCCGCGCTGTGCACAACCCGCCGGACGAGCGAAAAGCCGTTCGAATGGACGCCGGACGACGCAAGGCCGATCACGACGTCGCCGGGCGCCACCTTCGATCCGTCGATCGACGATCCGCGCTCGAGCGCGCCGACCGAAAAGCCGGCGAGGTCGTAGTCGCCGGCCGCATACATGCCGGGCATCTCGGCCGTCTCGCCGCCGACGAGCGCGCAGCCGGCGATCCGGCAGCCTTCGGCGATGCCTGCGACGATCGATTTCGCCGCCGTGACGTCGAGCTTTCCGGTCGCGAAATAGTCGAGGAAGAAGAGCGGTTCGGCACCTTGCACGACGAGGTCGTTCACGCACATGGCGACGAGATCGATGCCGACCGTCTCGTGCCGGCCGGATTCGATGGCGATCTTGAGTTTGGTGCCCACGCCGTCGGTCGTGGCGACGAGGATCGGGTCCTTGTAGCCGGCCGCCTTGAGGTCGAAGAGGGCGCCGAACCCGCCGAGCCCCGCATCCGAGCCCGGACGGCGGGTCGACTTGGCCATCGGCTTGATCGCCTCGACCAGCGCTTCGCCGGCGTCGATGTCCACCCCGGCTTCGGCGTAACGGTTCGTGCTCATTGGCCCCCTTCGCCGGATTGGCTATAACCGTCGCCGGACCCGGCGACGGGCGGAAAATAAAGGATTCGGAACGGTTTGCAATGGTGCTGCGGGCTTTCGCGACGGGACTGGCGGCGCTTGCCTTTTGGGCATCCGGTGCTGCTGCCCAGGTGACTGGCCCGACCGCGGCGGACGTCTTTGCCGTCAAGGGGGTCGAGGTCGACCGGTCGGCGCCGACGGCCGCACAGGCGCGCGAACAGGCCATCGCGGAGGGGCAGCGGCTCGCCTGGCGGCGGCTGGTCGAAAGACTCGTTCCCGCAGCCGCACGTCGCGGAATCGAGGCGCTGCCGGCGACCGAGATCGTTCCGATGATCGACAGTTTCGAGGTGGAGACCGAGCGGGGAAGCGGAACGCGGTGGTTGGGATCGCTCGCCTACCGCTTTCGTCCCGACGGCGTGCGCCAGTTTTTCCGCGGTCGGAGCATTGCCTATGCCGAAACGCCCGCGCGCCTCGTGGCGGTCGTGCCTGTCATCCTTCGCGACGGACAGGCGCTGTTGTGGGAAGACGAGAACGCCTGGCGGGCCGCCTGGGCGGCGCTGTCGCCGCCGGTGGGCCTCCAGCCGTGGATCGTGCCGAAGGGCGAACTCGAGGATGCGGCCGCGATCGGTGCCGAACAGGCCGCCATCCTCGATCGCGGTGGGCTGCGCGCGCTGGCAACCCGCTATCGCGCACAGGGCGCCTTCGTCGTCACTGCCGAAGTCGATGCGGCGGCCGCTGGCGGCCCGGCGGTGCAGCTGCAGTTTTCCCGCGTCGGTGCGCCGGCACCGGACACCGACTGGCCGTTGGTCGTCCGGCTTAACCCCGGCGAAGGCATCGATGTGGCTTGGCCGCGCATCGCGCGGCTCGCGGCCGATGCCATCGAGGAACGCTGGAAATCCGAAGTCCTCGTCCAGGGCAGCGACCTTTCCGTCTTGCGTGCGACAGTGCCGGTTTCCGACATTGCGGAATGGGTAACGCTTCGCCGGCGGATCTCGGACGTCGCAACCGTCAAGCGCATGGATGTCCTGGTTCTCGGACGGGGCGGGGCGATCGTCGAGCTGCAGCACGAAGGCGGCGAGGAAGCTTTGCGCACGGCGCTTGCCCAGCGCGATCTGACGCTTTCGCCGCAGGAAGGCGGCTGGCGGCTTCAATTGGCCGAACAGGGCGGCACCCGGCCTTGATGAATCTTCCCAACATCCTTTCGTTCGCGCGTCTGGCCGCCGTTCCCATTGCGGTATGGCTCATGCTCGTCGGACGGTTCGACGCAGCCTTCTGGCTGTTTGCCGCGGCGGGCGCGACCGATGCGCTCGACGGGTTCCTTGCAAAGCGCTTCGGCTGGGAGACCGAGCTGGGTTCGTATCTCGATCCGCTCGCGGACAAGGCGTTGCTCGTATCCGTATTCCTCGTGCTCGGCTGGACGGGCCATCTTCCGGCGTGGCTGACGATCATGGTGATTTTCCGCGATCTCCTGATCGTCGGCGGTGCGCTCGTGGTCGTCGCAATCACGGGCAGTTTCCGGGCCGACCCGATGCTCGTCAGCAAACTGAACACCACATTGCAGATCCTGCTCGCGTCCGCCGTTCTCGCGGAATTGGGGCTCGAGATCGATTTCGGCGGTTGGCGCTGGCTGCTCGTCGACGCCACGGCGATCACGACATTCGCGTCCGGCCTTGCCTATGTCGTCCGCTGGACAAGGCGTCTCGGACAGGAACAGGATGTCGGATGAACGACAAGGTGCCGCAAGTCCTGCCGTTTTCCTGGAACCGCATCGCCGCGTGGGCGGCGATCTTCGGCGCGTTCCTGCTGTTCGTCTACCTGTTGAGCGGCGTCCTGCTGCCCTTCGTCGTCGCGGCGGCGGTCGCCTATCTCATCGATCCGATCGTCGACCGTTTGGAACGGGTGGGCGTTCCGCGCGTCGGCGGTGCCGCGATCGTGACGATCGCATTCTTCGCCGTGGCAACAATTCTCGCCATCCTGCTGGCGCCTGTCCTCCAGCATCAAATCGTCGGGCTTGGCGAGCGGCTCGCCGTCGTCATTCGCCAGACGGTCGAGATTGCGCGTCCGTATGTCGAGGAACTGTTCGCGCAGTTCGGTCCTGTCGACGTGCAGCAGTTCAGCGGAGCCGGCGACGCGGTGCGGACCGCACTGGGCTGGCTCGCGCGCGCTCTGGGCGGCGTCGTCAGCGGCGGCCTTGCCGTCGTCAACGTCCTGGCGCTCATTTTCATCACGCCGGTCGTCGTCTTCTATCTCGTTCGCGACTGGAAGCAGGTCGAGGCGAACATCGACGCGTGGCTGCCGCGCCGTCATGCGCCCGCGATCCGCGGCATCCTCAACGAAATCGACGAGCGGCTCGCCGGATTCCTGCGTGGGCAGGCGCTCGTATGCCTCTTCCTTGCGACGTTCTACGCGGTCGGTCTCACGATTGCCGACCTCAGCTACGGATTGCTCGTCGGCATCATGACGGGGTTGCTCAGTTTCATCCCGTATGTTGGCGCCTTCGTCGGCATGGTGACGGCGCTTGCGATCGCCGTCTTCCAATTCTCGTCGTGGATCGACGTGAGCGGCGTCGTCGCGGTTTTCGTGCTGGGGCAGTTCATCGAAGGCAACTTCGTCACGCCGAAGCTGGTCGGAGAGCGCGTGGGGCTCCATCCCGTGTGGATGCTGCTTGCGGTCTTTGCGGGCGGCGCACTGTTCGGCTTCGTCGGCGTGTTGATCGCGATCCCGGTCGCGGCGGCGCTCGGCGTGCTGTTCCGCTTCGCGATGGGCCGCTATCTGCAAAGCTCGCTCTATCTGGGGACCGAGGAGAAGTGAACCGCGCGCAACTCGCGCTCGCGTTCGACCATCGGCCGGCCTTCGGGCGCGAGGATTTTCTCGTGGCGCCGTCGAACGCCGAAGCGATGTCGTGGGTCGACAGTTGGCCTGAATGGCCCGCGCGTGCCGTCGTCGTCTATGGCCCCGCCGGCAGCGGCAAGAGTCACCTCGCGCAGACGTGGCGCCTGCGCACCGGCGCACGGGAGCTTCCTGCGGCCGCGATCTCGGTCGACGGGCTCGACGTGCAGATGGATGCAGCCGATGCATTCGTCGTCGAGGACGTCGATCTCGGCCGGCCCGACGAAAAGGCCCTGTTCCATTTCCTCAATCTTCTCGGCGAGCGCGCGAAATGGGCGCTTTTCACGGCGCGCGAGGCGCCGGCGCGCTGGTCGGCCGCACTTCCCGATCTCGCCTCGCGCCTTCGCGCGCTGCCCGCGATTGGAATTGCGCCGCCGGACGAGGGGTTGGTCGAAGCGGTGCTGGTCAAGCACCTTGCGGACCGGCAGCTCCGCGTTGCCCCCGAAGTCGTGCGCTATGTCGCGGTGCGCCTCGAACGCTCGCTCGGCGCGGTCGCGCGGATTGCGTCCGCGCTCGATACGGCATCGCTTGCACGGCAAAGACCGCTTACGATACCGCTGGCGCGCGACGTGATGCGCGTCGAAGGATTTGATACGGAAGACCGGACATAGAGGAGCAGGGGACGATGGATCTCGGCATCAAGGGACGCAAGGCGATCGTGTGCGCCGCTTCGAAAGGGCTGGGGCGCGGGTGCGCGCAGGCGCTGGCGGCCGAAGGCGTCGATCTGGTGATCAACGCGCGTGGTGCCGAGACGCTCGAAGCCGTCGCCGCGGACCTGCGCGGTCGTTTCGGCGTGAAGGTCACGGCGGTCGCCTGCGACGTCACGACCGCCGAAGGTCGCGCCAAGCTTCTCGCCGCGTGCCCGGATCCGGACATTCTCGTGAACAACGCGGGCGGTCCGCCGCCCGGCGACTTCCGCGAATGGGACGAGAAGGCGTGGCATGCGGCGGTTGAAGGCAACATGATCGCGCCGATCATGCTCATCCGCGCGACGGTCGACGCCATGATCGCGCGCAAATTCGGCCGGGTCGTAAACATCACGTCGGCCGCGGTGAAAAGCCCGATCCCCAATCTCGGGCTTTCCAACGG
>JAYRKO010000725.1:0-1689 GCA_041905745.1 Tagaea sp.
GGCGTCTACGGCCAGACGATCGCGGTCGATCCCGCGAACAGGCTCGTCATGGTCCATCTCTCCGCCCGCGCCACGCCGACCGACCCCAGCGGCGGCCAGACCTTCGCGCTGTGGCGCGGCGTGCGCGCAACGCTGGCGAAGTAGTTCAGGTCCCCCGGCCCCAGACGCCGCAATAGCGGCGCGCGACGAAGGGCAGGCCCGCTTCGTAGCCCGGCCAGTCCTTGTACTTGGGCAGCGCGAATTCCTTCTCGGCCGGCTCCCAGCACTTGCCGGCCTGCGCCATAACGCGCATCGCGTCGGAGGCGTCGCGCAGCAGCTGGAGCTGGTCGCGCGCGTCCTGCTTGGTGCCGAGCCGGTCGCCCGGTCCCGGGTGGCCGGGGATGAGGCGGTCCCAATCCATCTTCAGCACCTTCTCGATGAAGCCCTCGGTCTTCAGCGGGTCGATGTCGATGAAGCCGCGCGCGGGGAACTGGCCGACCGGGATCGTGTCGACGACGAACACGATCTTCTCCTTCGGCAGGCGCATCACGATGGTCGAGTCGGAGTGGTTGACGCCCAGATAGGTGAGTTCGAGGCGCGTGCCGCCGAGCTCGATCGTGCGCGCTGTCTTGAAGGTCTGGTCGGGCAGGACCGTGTGCGGGTCTTTCAGCGGCTTCAGCCGCTTCATGACGTTTTCGTGCGCGACGACGGTGGCGCCCGCGTCCTTGAATGCCTTGCCGCCGGCGATGTGGTCGTAATGGTGGTGGCTGTAGACGAGGTATTTGACCGGCTTGTCGGTGACCTTGCGGATTTCTTCCAGATACTGCCGGCCGCCGTCGGGCTTGCCGTAGGCGACCGGATCGGTCGCGATGACGCCGTCCTTCGTCACGACGAACATCGCCTGATGGCCGACATTGCGGAAGATGTAGACGCCCTCGGTCCCGTCGACCTTCGTCGTCTGGATCGGCGGGCGCTGCGCGAGTGCGGGTGCCGACAGCGCGCAAAGCGCTGCGAAGACGGCGGCGACACGGACGGGATTCATGGCGTTCCTCCGGCGGTTTTCGGCGCATCGACGCGCTCTTGACTGGACGGAGGCTAGCCCGGATCGGGCAATAGTGGCTACCGATTCGGTGGCCTAGCGCTGGCCCAGATACTCGACGTCGAACACCAGCGTGGCGCCCGGCGGTATCACGTTGCCGGCCCCGCGCGCGCCGTAGCCCAGATCGGGCGGGATCACGAGCGTGCGCTGGCCGCCGGGCTTCATGCCGGCCACGCCCTCGTCCCAGCCGCGGATGACGCGCCCCTGCCCCAGCGGAAATTCGAACGGCTGGCCGCGATCGACGGAGGAGTCGAACTTGCGCCCGCGCCGCCCGTTCTCGAGGAGCCAGCCCGTGTAGTGGACGCGCACGTTGCGCCCGGGTGCGGCCGGTTCGCCCGTGCCTTCGCGCGCGTCGATCACGCCGAGACCGGACGGCGTGCGGCGCGCGGCCGCGAGATCGGCGTCCTGCGCGAGGGCGGGGGTTGCGAGAAGGGCGAGGAACGCGCACAGCGCCGCGCGTCGGGCGAATCGGATCGACATGGGAAGCGAAGCTAGCGCGGCGGCAGGCGCGTTTCCACCCGGCGCTTGGCGTCGGACAGGCGGCCGAGCACGAGCTCGATCCGCCCGCCTTCCTGCGCCAGCGCCGCGTTCGTCTCGCCCAGCGCGAATTC
>JAYRKO010000726.1:0-1686 GCA_041905745.1 Tagaea sp.
ACCGTCCCGGACATCAGTCCGTTGAGGATGAGCTGGAGAACCTCCATCGCGCGTCAGACGAGCTTCATGAACTCGAGCTTGCCCTTGGCGACCTTCATGTAGCGGAACCGGCAGCGGCTGATGTCGCCGATCTCGTTGAAGTCGCACGGGCCCGAAACGCCGTCGTAGTCGATCTCCTTACCCGCCGCGAGCGCCTTCAGGCCCTCGACCGCGGTGTAGACCTTCTGCCCGCTGCCCTGGCTGATCTTGCGGATGTTCTCCTTCATCGCCGTTCCGGTGACCTGACCGGATTTGGCGATCGTCAGGACCGCGAGGCTTGCCCAGTCGGTGGCCTGCGCCTCGTACCCGTCGAGTTCCTTGGCGCCCAGCCGCTCGCAGGCGAGCTTGTAGGCCGAGCTTTCGATGTCGGCCGACGGCTGGCCGGTCATCACGCCTTCGCTGATCTCCGCGGGGATCGTATCGAGCGTGGCCTGCGGCACGGCGTAGGATTGGCAGAACTTCCCGAGATTGATGTTCGCGCGGTAGAGATCGCGCAGCACCACCACCGTGTCGGGCGCGTAGCCGTTGAGATAGAGGAAGTCCGGCTTTTCGCGCATCGCCTGGTCGATTTCCGACCGGTAAGTCGCCTTGTCCTTTTCGTAGACGATGTGCGCGACGACGGCGCCGCCACGGCTCTTCATGAGCGCCTCGAGATGTTCCTTCGTCGGCACGGCGAACGGCGCCTGGATGCCGATGATGGCGATGCGCTTGTGGCCCATGCCGGCGATGAATTCGCCGTGCGAGGAGGCCTGCAGCTTGCTGTTGGGCTGCGTGCGCACGAGATAGCCCTGGTGGGGCAGCAGCGTGATCGTGTCGGCGCCCGAGACGGTCATGATGAACGTGCGCGATTCCCAGCACACCGGCGCCACGGCTGCGGTCACGGCCGACGCCCAGGTGCCCATGATGATGGGAACCTTGTTCACCTCGATCAGCTTGCGCGCGGCGCGCACGGCGGCTTCGGGGTTCGTCTGGTCGTCTTCGACGACGGTCTCGATCCGGCGGCCGAGCACGCCGCCGGCCTTGTTGACCTCGTCGAACACGGCCTGCATGGCCTTCAGCATGCGCGGACCGTCGTTGCCGCCCGCACCGGTCAGCGGCGTGAGAATGCCGATCCGGATGGGTTCGGCCTGCGCCCAGGCCCGCACCGGCAGGGCCGATGCCGCGGCGCCGGCGGCGGCGGATTTTAGGATCGTTCTGCGGCTCAAGCGCTTCATGGTTGCCTCCTGTCCTGCGGTTTCCGTTTTCAGTTCAGCCGCCGAGGAAAAGGCGGCGGATTTCGGGTGTTGCGGCGAGTTCGGCGGCATCGCCCGTCCGGCTGTTGCGGCCGTCGACGAGGATGTAGGCGCGCTGCGAGATCGCGAGCGCCTCGCTGGCGTTCTGCTCGACCATGCCGATCGACAGGCCTTCGCGGTTGATCTCGACGATGGCGTCGAAAAGCTTCTCGGCGGCGACGGGCGACAGACCGGCGGACGGCTCGTCGAGGATCAGCATGCTGGGTTCGACCATCAGCGCCATCGCCATCGCGAGGATCTGGCGCTCCCCGCCCGAGAGCGTGCGCGCGGCCTGACGCTGCTTGGCGCCCAGCACGGGAAAGCGCTCCATCGCGGTCGCGATGCGCGCGCGGACGTTGGCGGGATCGACATAGCC
>JAYRKO010000727.1:0-1685 GCA_041905745.1 Tagaea sp.
GATGCGGCAGGCTGACGGTGAGCGTGTCGAGCTTGTCGAAATTCGCGCGCCCGAATTCGTGCGCGACGACCATCTGCAGCACGACGGCCGACAGCGACGTCTTGATGCCGGGCAGCGCGATGCGGTCTTTCGCGCCGAAATCCTTGAGCGTGCGGATCTCCGGCCGGTTGGTGTTGAGCCACAGCGAGGTCGCCGACATGCCGCTGATGCCGATCACCTCGCTCGACGCGATGCCCTTGGCTTTCGCCCACAGCGTGATGAAGCCCGGCGCGCCGATGCCCGCGAGATCGAGCTGGCCGGCCAGCATCGCGTCGTTGATGACGTTGCCGCCGTCGAGCGTCACCCATTTGACGGCGACCTTGCCCAGGCCCGCGGCCTCCGCGCGCTTCTCGAGGAGCTTCTCGCTCTCCATCACGATGAGCGGCAGGTAGAGAATGCCGAATCCCTTGGAGATGCGGACCTCGTTCGCCTCCGCGCGCGCGGCCGACGGCAGTGCGGCACCGAGGAGCGCAAGACAGGCAGCGAGGGCCGCAAGACGGAGCGGACGGATGAGGCGCACGGTTTTCTCCTCATTTTTTATGTGGCCAAACGGACTTTCGCTTGGCCGGCCCCCGGCCCGCAAGTGCAGCCCGAGCGGTCGGGCCTTCAACATAACAAATATGTAAATAATTCCGGCATCTTGCCGTCGCCCGGGCCACGCCCTACTTAGTTCGCCGCCATGGATCTTTCCGACATCGTCCGCGCGAACCTGCTCTCGCCCGTCGTGCTGTCCTTTGCACTTGGCATGGTCGCGCATTTCGTGCGCAGCGACCTCAAGATCCCCGACCAGATCTACGCCGCGCTGTCGATCTACCTGCTTTTCGCGATCGGGCTGAAGGGCGGGGCCGCACTGGCGCAGGCGCCGTTCGGGCAGGTGGCCGCCGCCCTCGTCGCGGGCGTGGCGCTGGGTCTCGCAATCCCGGTGTGGAGCTTTGCGGTCCTGACGCGGCTGGGCGGGCTCGACGCGACGAACGCGGCGGCGGTGGCCGCGCACTACGGCTCGGTCTCGGCCGTGACGTTCATCGCCGCGACGACCTATCTGCAGTCGGTCGGCACGCCGGCCGAAGGCTTCATGCCCGCCGTGCTCGCCGCGATGGAAGTCCCCGCCATCGTCGTGGCGCTGCTGCTCGCGCGCGGCAATGCCGGCGAAGGCGGCGCGCGCTGGCGCGAGGCGCTGCCCGAAGTGCTCGGCGGGAAAAGCATCGTGCTGCTGCTGGGCGGCCTCGTCATCGGCGCATTGTCGGGGCCGGGCGGCTATGCGGTCGTCGCGCCGTTCTTCGCGGCCCCCTTCCAGGGCGTGCTGTGCCTGTTCCTGCTGGAGATGGGCATCGTCGCCGCGCGCCGCCTTGCCGATTTCCGGCAGGTCGGGCGCTTCATCGTGGGCTTCGCGATCGTCATGCCGCTTCTGCACGGGGCGGCCGGCGTGTGGCTCGGCCACGCGGTCGGGCTGTCGCCGGGCGGGGCGGCCGTGCTGGGCGTGCTGGCGGCGAGTGCGTCCTATATCGCGGCCCCCGCGGCGGTGCGCGTGGCGCTGCCGGAAGCCAATCCCGGCATCTACCTGACCGCTTCCCTCGCGATCACGTTTCCCTTCAATCTCGCGGTGGGCCTGCCCGCCTATTTCGCGCTCGCGCGCTGGCTCGGCTGAA
>JAYRKO010000728.1:0-1683 GCA_041905745.1 Tagaea sp.
TACGTCGCCGATTTCCCGCGGCTCGTGCGCGCGATCCACGCGTGCCTTTCGCCCGGCGGGCATCTTGTGTTCACGATCGAACATCCGATCTTCATGGCGGGTGCAAACCCGCAATGGCAGGCCGATGCAGCCGGCACGCCGACATGGCCCGTGAACGGCTATTCGCGCGAAGGCGAACGGCGCACCGACTGGTTCGCCAAGGGTGTACTGAAGCACCACCGCACGGTGGCGACGACCGTCAACGCGCTGATCGACGCCGGCTTCGCGATCCGGCGGCTGGGCGAATTCGCGCCGACCGCCGAGCAGGTCGCCGCGCGCCCCGACCTCGCCAAGGAAATCGAGCGTCCGATGATGCTGATGGTGAAGGCGCAGCGTTAGGCGTCAGCCGTCCAAGCCCGCGAGCTTGCGCCACGCGGCTTCGTCGATGACTTCGATGCCGAGCTTCTGCGCGTCGGCCAGTTTCGAGCCCGCACCCGGCCCCGCGACGACGAGATCGGTCTTCTTCGAGACCGAGCCCGCAACCTTGGCGCCCAGCGCCAGCGCGCCGGCCTTGGCCTCGTCGCGGCTCATCGTTTCCAGCGAGCCGGTGAAGACGATCGTCTTGCCAGCGACGGCGGCGTTGACGTTCTTCGGCTTCTCGAAATCCGCGACGTCGACTTCCTTCGCGAGATCGTCGAGCGCGTCGCGGTTGTGCTTCTCGGCGAAGAAGCCGGCGATGTCGACGGCCATCGCATCGCCGATCTGGTCGATGGCGACGAGTTCCTTCCACGCGTCGCCCACCAGTTCGGGCTTGCGCTTCTCGCCCTCGAACGCGGCCAGTTCGGCCTGCGCCTTTTCCATCGCCGCGCGCCACGCCGCGAACGAACCGTAATGGACCGCGAGCAGGCGCGCGGTCGCTTCGCCCACCTGACGGATGCCGAGGCCGAAGATGAGCCGGTCGAGGGCCGGCTTGCGGCGCGCTTCGATGGCGGCAAGCAGGCGTTCGACGGATTTCTCGCCCCAGCCTTCGCGCGCGGCGAGGTCCTTGGCGCGCGCGGCGAGCCGGAACAGGTCGCCCGGCTTCTTCACCCAGCCGAGGCCGAACAGTTCCTCGATGTTCTTCTCGCCCAATCCCTCGATGTCGAGCGCGCCGCGCGACACGAAATGGCGCAGCCGTTCGACCGCCTGCGCGGGGCAGGTGAGGCCGCCCGTGCAGCGGCGGATCGCCTCGCCCTCGGGCCGCACGGCGATCGAGCCGCATTCGGGGCAGTGGGTGGGGAACTTGAAGGGCTTGGCGTTGGCCGGGCGCTTTTCCGGCACGCTTGCCACGATCTGCGGGATCACGTCGCCCGCGCGCTGGACGATGACGGTGTCGCCCGCGCGCACGTCCTTGCGCGCGATCTCGTCTTCGTTGTGGAGCGTGGCGCGGGCGACCATCACGCCGCCGACATTGACGGGTTCGAGCCATGCGACGGGCGTCAGCGCGCCCGTGCGGCCGACCTGGATGTCGATCTTTTCGAGTTTCGTGCGCGCCTGTTCGGCCGGGAACTTGTGCGCGATCGCCCAGCGCGGGCTGCGCGCGACGAAGCCGAGGCGCTTTTGCAGGTCGAACCGGTCGACCTTGTAGACGACGCCGTCGATGTCGTAGGGCAGGTCGGAACGCGCCTGCCCGATCTCGGCGTAGTAATCGACGAGCGCGTCGAC
>JAYRKO010000077.1:0-8787 GCA_041905745.1 Tagaea sp.
TGGAAGCGCACGGACGTGCCGCGACGGTTGTTGGTCGTGCCGATCTTCTTGAGCGGGCCCTTGGGCACGCCGCGCGAATAGTGCTGCGCCCACACGTTCTTGTCGCGCGCGACTTCGACCTCGAATTCGTCGGACAGCGCGTTCACGACCGACACGCCCACGCCGTGCAGGCCGCCCGAGGTGGAGTAGGCCTTGTTCGAGAACTTGCCGCCCGAATGCAGCGTCGTGAGGATGACTTCCAGCGCCGACTTCTTGGGGAAGCGCGGATGCGGGTCGACCGGAATGCCGCGGCCGTTGTCGCGGATGGTCATCCAGTCGTCCTCGGCGAGTTCGACCTCGATCCAGTCGGCGTGGCCGGCGACGGCCTCGTCCATCGAGTTGTCGAGGACCTCGGCGATCAGGTGGTGGAGCGCGCGCTCGTCGGTGCCGCCGATATACATGCCCGGCCGCCGGCGGACGGGTTCGAGCCCCTCGAGGACCTCGATGTCCTTGGCGGTGTAGCTGTCGTTCTTCTTGCCGGAATTGGAAAACAGGTCGGCCATGTCGGTCGCGTGCGCTCGAAGCTGGTGGGCGGGCTGGGAAAGCCGGACACTAAGGCCCGGGTCCGATTCGGCGCAAACTCCATGGCGAAAGCGTTGTTTTAGCCATGTATTTCAATGGCCTGACCGGGCGGATTGCGCTACTTTTCCATCGATTGCAGCCGTACCCCAAGGGAGAAGCGCCCCCGCATGTCCGCCGCCGACCGCCCCCCGCCGGGCGAGCCCGTCCTCCGGGCCATCGCCATGCCCGCCGACACGAACCCGAACGGCGACATCTTCGGCGGCTGGCTGCTGGCGCAGATGGACCTCGCCGGCGGCAGCCTCGCCAGCCAGCGTTCGAAGGGGCGCGTGGCGACCGTGGCGGTCGAGGCGATGACCTTCCACCTGCCGGTCCATGTCGGCGACGAGGTCAGCTGCTATTGCGAGGTCGTCAAGGTCGGCCGCACGTCGATGACGATCCGGGTCGAGACGTGGACGCGCAAGCGCGAGTCGGCCGAGCGCATCAAGGTCACGCAGGGCGTGTTCACCTACGTGGCGATCGGCACCGACCGGCGCCCGCGCCCGGTCGATGCGGGAGGTGCGGCATGAGCGGGGGTTTCACGCAAGAACAGCTCGACGAGCTGAAGGGCTACGGCCTGCTCGCGCCGAGCGCCGATCTCGCGGCGATGGCGGGCGAGGCGCGCATCGCCGCCGCCGAGGCGAAGGCCGCCGAGGCGTGGGAAGCGTCGAGCCCGCGCAAGGGCGTCGAGGCCGCGCAGGCCGCACTGGCCGAGAGCGTCTATTGTCCGGCTGCGTTAACACTATTGTCGTTGTTCGTGGCCCGCGACCTGCCCGAACGCGTGCGGCTGCTGAAGCTCGCCTTCGCGGCCGGCACGGCCGCGCTGGGTGCACGCATCGAGAGCGAGGCCGGCAAGCTCGGCGAAAGCCCGCGCGGTCTCGCCTATCTCGAGGCGCGCCAGCACTACGCCAGCGCGCTCTCGGTGATGGGCGACAGGGCCGGCGCGTTCGGCCACTGGCGCGAGGTGCTGCGCCTCGACCCGTCCGATCCTTCGCGCGCGCGGCTCGATTTCGCCGACGCGCTGATCGACGCGGGCGAGAACGCGGAAGCCGATGCGCTGTTCGCCCGCTTCGCCGACGCCGACGCGCGCGCGGCCTACGCCAAGGCGCTGCTCGCGTTCCGCGCGAACGGCGCGGGCGCGCAGGCCGATGCGGCCCTCGATGCGGCCCTCACCGCCAACGGCTTCGTGCCGGCCTATCTCGTGGGCGACCGCAAGCCGCCCAAGACCGCGCCGCTGTCGGTCGATCCCGGCAGCCGCGAGGAAGCGATCGTCGTGGGCGTCAACGCCGCGGCGGCGTGGGCGGCCACGCCGGGCGCGGTCGCCTGGCTCAAGGAACGCCGCCGCCGCACGACGATGTGAGGGGACGATGGACCGTCTTTCCGGCCTCACGCTGCGCGACCTGCCGCATCTGCGCTCGGCCATCGCGCTGGCGCAGATCGCGCGCAAGGTGGGCGACGAGCCCTACGGCGCCGTCGTCGTCGCGTCGGACGGCGTGCGGCTGGTCGACGCGCGCAACACGCAGAACACGACGAAGGATCCGGGCGCGCATGCCGAAGCGAACGCGATCCGGCTGCTGAAGAACGCCGTGCCGCGCGCGAAGCTGGAAGGCGCCACGCTCTACGCCAGCGGCGAGCCCTGCGCGGCGTGCGCCGAGGCGATCGCGGCATCCGGCATCCGGCGCGTGGTGTACGGCGCGCCGTCGGGCGCGCATCCGGGCAACGATCCCGCGTCGGCCTATACCTGCCGCAGCGTGCTGGAACCGGCGGGCGCCACGGTCTTCGGGCCCGTGCTGGCCGACGAAGCGGCCGTGCCGCTCGCGGGCTGGACGGTCGGCGGGAAAGACTAGTTCCTATTCGCCCGCGGCCGCCGCGGGCCGGGCCTGTGCCGCGAGCCAGAAGGCGCACGCCGCCGCGAGGATCGCGGTGCCGAAGGCGCTCGCGGCCATCAGCACCAGCGCGAAGCCGCCTTCGCCGTGCAGCCACGCGATCAGCGGCACGGCGGCACCGCTTGTGGTGAAGCCCAGGAAATAGCGCAGGCTGAACGCCTTGGCGCGCAGGCGCGGGGGCACATAGCGCGCGACCATCGCATCGTTGACGACGACCTGCCCGTAGATCGCCGCCATGACGAAGACGAGGCCCGCGAGCATCGGCAGGCCGGTCGACGCGGCCGCAAGCGACAGCCCCACCGGCTGGAACACCGACAGGCAGACGAAGACGGCGGGCAGCGACATGCGGTCGACGAGCCTGCCCACGACAAGCTGCGTGAGCGCGCCGAACACGAACACGGCGGTGGCGAGCGAGCCCGTCAGCGCCAGCGGCAGGTCGGCGCCGATGCGCTCGTCGATCACCTTGGGCAGCGAGATCGTCGTGATGTTGAACGTCATGCCGCCCGCGACGATGGCGAGCACGAAGACCGCGAGCATGACGACGGGCCGCGCGACCGAAATCTCGGCCGCCTGCTTCTTCTGCTTCTCGCCCGCATCGCCGTCGCCCGGCACCATCGCGAGGAAGGCCGCGCACACGCCGAGGCAAACGATCCCGGGCAGCGCGAAGGCCGCGCGCCAGCCCAGCCACGCCGCGACCAGTGCCGTGACGCCCGATGCGAAGGCCGCGCCCAGATTGCCCCACACGCCGTTCCAGCCCAGGTCGCGACCCAGCGCGCGCGCGTGCGTGACGAGCATCGCTGATCCGATCGGGTGGTAGACGGCCGTGAACATGCCCAGCACCAGCAGCAGGGCCGCGAACTGCACGCGCGTGGTCGCCATCGCGAGCGCGATGCACGCGAAGCCGCAGCCCGCGAAGAACACCGCGAACAGGTTGCGCCGGCCGATGCGCTCGGCGATCCAGCCCATCGGCAGCGAGAACAGGCCGAAGGCGACGAACGCGCCCGTCGAAAGCCCGATGAGTTCGGCATAGGTCGAGCCGAGTTCGGCCGCGATGGCGATCACCGCCGTCGGGTAGACGAGCAGCACGAAATGGTCGAGCGCGTGGCCGATATTGACGAATAGGACCGTGCGGCGCGAAAGCGTCTCGCTCGTCATGGCGTGTCTCTCCCAGGCGTCCGTTTCGGACAGTATAGCGGGATTCGGCCGGCGGTCAGGGCCCCAGTTCGGCGAGCATCGGTTCGCCGTGGACGTGGCGCAGGAAGCGCAGCAGGTCTTCGGCGCGGATGTTGGTCGTCGCCGTGTTGACCAGCGGATGGGCGTTCAGGGTTTCCGCGCGCATCATTTCGGCGTCGAGCACGACGCGCACGCGCCGGTCGGCGTCGTTCACCGGCGCGAAGGGCGTCACCGCACCGGGGATCACGCCCAGCGTTTCCATGAGCAGGGCGGGCGAGCCGAACGACACGCGCTTGCAGCCGATGCGGGCGGGCAGGCCCTTGAGGTCGATCTGCCGTTCCCACGGCGCGCTCAGCAGCCAGAGCCCGCCCTTGGCGTCCTTGAGGAACAGGTTCTTGACGTTGACGCCGGGCAGCAGCGCGCCGTGCAGGCGCCTTCCGTCCTCGACCGTATAGGCCGGCTCGTGGTCGACCGTCGTCGTGCGGATCGCGAGTTCGTCGAGGATCGCGAAGAGGCTCTCGCGCGTGTGCGCCATCGTCGCTGTCCGGAACCGGCGGGCTAGAGCTTGCGAACGCCGTAGAGGTCGATGCCCTCGACCTGCGCGTCGACGAATGTGGCGCGCGTGATGTCGGCGCCGCGCAGCACCGCGCCGCGCATGTCCGCGCCGTCGAACTTCGCGTGCGCGACGATGGCGTTGCTGAGATTGGTCGGGAACTTGCGGCCCGACGGCTTGCCCGCTGCATCCTTGAGGTCGATGGGCGTCATGCGCGCCTTGTTGAAGGCGGCGCGGCGCATCACCGCACCGACCATGACGGCGCCGGAGAGGTCGGCCTCGGTCAGGTCGGCGTCCGTCAGGTTCGCCTGCATGAGGCTTGCGAGACGCAGTTGCGCGCGGCCGAGGTCGGCGCGTGCGAGGTTGGCGCGGTTGAACGATGCGGCGCTGAGATCGAGCCCGCGCAGGTCCATGCCCGACAGGTCGCGGTCGTCGAACATCGCGCGCGATCCGGTCGCACCGCCGCTCTCGACCCAGCGCTTGTGCTCGTCGAGCAGCAGCTTGACGTTGGGCTTTTCCTCCGGTGGCTTGTCGGGCGGGTCGAAGAAGGCGCCTTCGAGCTGGACCGTGCGCAGGTCGAGCCCGTCGAGATCGACCCCGCGCATGCGCGCGCCGCGCAGGTCGCAGCCCTTGATCGCCGCACCGCGCAGCTTGGCGCCGTCCAGCACCGCGTCCTTGAGGCGCGCGCCTTCGAGATTGGCGCCGGAAAGATCGACGTTCTTGAGATTGGCCGCGCCCAGCTCGACGCCTTCGAGCCCGGCCCCGCGCAGCGAGGCGCCCGACATGTCCGCCTTCTCGAGATTGGCGCCCTTGAGCTGCGCCTTTTCGAGATTGGCGTCCTTGAAGCTCGCGCTCTTCTCGTTGCCCTTCTTGCTGCCGTCGGCGAACTGCATCGTCTGGCCGGGGCGGAAATCGGCCTCGCGCAGGTCGCAGTCGCGCAGCCGCGCGCCGTCGAAGGTGGCGCCGCGCGCGTCGATCCGGCGCAGGTTGGCGCCCGTCAGGTCGGCCTCGCGGAAATCGGCGGTGAAGATGTCCGCCATCGAAAGATCGCAGTCCAGAAGCACGGCGCCGGCGAAGTTCGTCGCGGCGAGGATCGCGCAGGAGAGGTTCCGCCCGCGCCCGTCGACCGGGCCGAAATCGAAGCCTCGCATGTCCATGCGCTTCCCGCCCGCCTTTCCCATGAGGTAGGCGAGATGGGCGCTGAGCGCCGCGTCGAATTCGGGTTGGTTGCGCGCCGATTCCATTCTGGGGCGAAGCCGGGTCGTTTCGGTGCCAACAATACATTCCGGACCCCGCCGCGGCGAGTCGAGATTAACGCCGCGATTTCAGGGGCCTGATATGCAAAACGGCCCCGGATTTCTCCGGGGCCGTCTGCCTACGAAACCGGTTCGGAACCGGATCACACCGAATAGTACATTTCGAACTCGATCGGGTGCGGGGTGTGCTCGAACGCGTACACCTCTTCCCACTTCAGTTCGATGTAGCTGTCGATGAAGTCGTCGGTGAAGACGCCGCCGGCCTTCAGGAAGCCGCGGTTCTTGTCGAGATTGCCGATGGCTTCGCGCAGCGAACCGCACACCGTCGGGACCTTCTTCAGTTCCGCCGGCGGCAGGTCGTAGAGGTTCTTGTCCATCGCTTCGCCCGGATGGATCTTGTTCTTGATGCCGTCGAGACCGGCCATCAGCATCGCGGCGAAGCCGAGATACGGATTGGCGGTCGGGTCGGGGAAGCGCACTTCGACGCGCTTGGCCTTCGGGCCCGTGCCGAACGGGATGCGGCAGGAGGCCGAACGGTTGCGCGCCGAGTAGGCGAGCAGCACGGGCGCCTCGAAGCCCGGGATCAGGCGCTTGTACGAGTTCGTCGACGCGTTGGTGAACGCGTTGATCGCCTTGGCGTGCTTGATGATGCCGCCGATGTAGTAGAGCGCCGTCTCCGACAGGTCGGCGTAGCCGTTGCCGGCGAAGAGGGGCTTGCCCTTCTTCCAGATCGACTGGTGCACGTGCATGCCCGAACCGTTGTCGCCCTTGATGGGCTTGGGCATGAACGTCGCGGTCTTGCCGTACTGCGCGGCGACGTTATGGACGACGTACTTGTAGATCTGGCACTGGTCGGCGGCCTTCACCATCGTCGAGAACTTCGAGCCCAGCTCGTGCTGCGAGGGCGCCACTTCGTGGTGGTGCTTCTCGATGTCGAGGCCCATGTCCTTCATGATCGTGAGCATCTCGGCGCGCAGGTCGGCGCACTGGTCGACCGGCGGGACGGGGAAGTAGCCGCCCTTGATGCGCGGACGGTGGCCCAGGTTGCCGTCGGGATACTTCTTGTCGGTGACGTAGGGGCCTTCCTCGCTGTCGATCTCGACCGAGGTCTTGTTCATCGACACCTTGAAGCGGACGTCGTCGAACACGAAGAACTCGATTTCGGGGCCGAAGAACGCCGTGTCGCCGATGCCCGATTCCTTGACGTAGGCTTCGGCCTTCTTGGCGATGCCGCGCGGGTCGCGGTTGTACGGCTGGCCCGTGCCGGGCTCGTAGATGTCGCACATGATCGTCATCGACGGCTGTGCTGCGAACGGGTCCATGACGGCCGTCGTCGGATCGGGGATCAGCGTCATGTCGGATTCGTTGATCGCCTTCCAGCCCGCGATCGACGAACCGTCGAACATGAGGCCTTCCTCGAAGGTCTCTTCCGAGATCGTTTCGACCGCATGGGCGAGGTGCTGCAGCTTGCCGCGCGGATCGGTGAAGCGCAGGTCGACGTACTTGCAGCCGTTTTCCTTGATCTTCTTAAGTACGGTCTTGGGATCCGACATAGCCATTTTTCCTGTGGTTGCCCCGCCGACTGACGGGTGGGTTGAATCGGTTGGTCGTTCGAGGGGCCTCTTCAGACCGCCTCCGCGCCGCGCTCGCCGGTACGGATGCGGATCGCTTCTTCGATCGTCGAGACGAAGATCTTGCCGTCGCCGATGCGGCCCGTGTGGGCGGCGCGCTGGATCGCTTCGATCGCCCGCTCGAGCAGCGAGTCCTCGAGCACGACCTCGATCTTGACCTTCGGCAGGAAGTCCACGACGTACTCGGCGCCGCGGTAGAGCTCGGTGTGGCCCTTCTGGCGACCGAAGCCCTTGGCTTCGACGACCGTGATGCCCTTGAGGCCGATCTCGTTGAGCGCGTCCTTCACCTCGTCGAGCTTGAAGGGCTTGATGATGGCTTCGATTTTCTTCATTGGCGCGTAACGTCTGCGAACTGGGTGTGGACAGCCACTTCTCGGGCGGGAGAGTGTCCCTTGAAGCACGGGTCGTGCCAGCAGGCCTGTCGCGCGGC
The DNA here is from genome assembly GCA_041905745.1 of Tagaea sp. Lineage (GTDB taxonomy): Bacteria > Pseudomonadota > Alphaproteobacteria > CACIAM-22H2 > CACIAM-22H2 > Tagaea. The sequence goes on from JAYRKO010000077.1 coordinate 7,527, forward strand.
ATGGTGGTTCGCCCGTCGGAGAGGCAGTTTATTGCCTCTTTCGTGAACATTCTGCACAATCATTGTGCTGCCTTTGGCGCAGGATTGGCCGCCAGCGTCTTGCGAATTCGTTCCATCGCGAGGCGGATATTCTCTACCGAGTTCGCGTAGGAGAAACGCAGGTATCCGTTTCCGTACTTGCCGAACGCCGTGCCCGACAGCACGGCGACGCCGGCTTCTTCGAGCAGCAGGCTTTCGAGCTGGCGGCTCGTGTAGCCGGTCCCCTCGATGTTCGGGAACGCGTAGAACGCGCCGCCCGGTTCCACGCAGCGGAAGCCGGCGATCTGGTTGAGCTCGCCCACGATGACGCGGCGGCGCTCGTCGAACGCCTTCATCATCGTCGCGACAGCGTCCTGCGGACCGTCGAGCGCCGCGATGCCGGCGAACTGGGCCGCCGCGTTGACGCACGAATGGCAGTTGATCGCGAGACGCTCGGCGAACGGGAACACGTCCTTCGGCCAGATCGAATAGCCCATGCGCCAGCCCGTCATCGCATAGGTCTTCGACCAGCCGTCGAGCAGGATCAGGCGGTCGGCAATTTCCGGATAGTTCAACAGCGAGACGTGCGGCCGGCCGTCGTAGGTCATCTGGCCGTAGATCTCGTCCGACATGATCGCGGCCTTCGGGAACTTCGCCAGGCCCTTCACGAGCTTGTCGACCTGTTCCTTCGGCGTGACGCCGCCCGTCGGGTTGGCGGGCGAGTTGAGGATGATGAGGCGCGTGCGCTCGTTGACGCGCGCGAGCACGTCGTCGGCGTCGAAGGCGAAGCCGTTCTTCTCGAGCAGCGGCAGCGGCACCTCGGTCGCGCCCGAGAACTTGATGACGCTCTCGTAGATCGGGAAGCCGGGGTTCGGATAGACGATCTCGGCGCCCGGCTCGCCGTACATCATGATCGCGAAGAACATCGTGACCTTGCCGCCGGGCACGATCAGGACCTGCCCCGGGTCGACCTGCACGCCGAGCCGGCGGTGGACGTCGCGCACGACCGCCTCGCGCAGCGGCAGGATGCCGTTGGCCGGCGTATAGCCGTGGTGGCCGTCGCGCAGGGCCTTGATCGCGGCCTCGACGATGTGGTCGGGCGTGCGGAAATCGGGCTGGCCGATGCTGAGGCTGACGATCGACTTGCCCTTGGCTTCCAGCGCCTTGGCGCGGGCGAGGACCTCGAAGGCGGTTTCGGTGCCCAGGCGCCCCATGCGCTCGGCAAGAATGTTGGTCATTGGGC
>JAYRKO010000729.1:0-1682 GCA_041905745.1 Tagaea sp.
GCGCGCCTTGACCCCGGCCGTGCCCCTACCTAGGTTTTAGGACCTTCGATTCGCCAGAACATCCCGCGAGGCTTTCCATGAGCGCCAACACCACCAAGGTTACCGATGCCAGCTTCCAGACCGACGTGCTCCAGTCGCAGTCGCCGGTCCTGGTCGATTTCTGGGCGGAATGGTGCGGCCCCTGCAAGCAGATCGCGCCGGCACTCGACGAACTTGCCACCGACATGGCCGGCAAGCTGACCGTCGCCAAGATCAACATCGACGAGAACCCGATGACGCCGTCGAAGTACGGCGTGCGCGGCATCCCCACGCTGATGCTGTTCAAGGGCGGCGAGGTCGCGGCCACGAAGATCGGTTCGCTGCCCAAGAGCAAGCTCTACGAGTGGGTGCAGCAGAACGTCTGAACCGGTTTCGGTTCCGCTATTCCGAGCCCTGCGCCGGCGACGGCGCGGGGCTTCGCTTTTCTAGGCGAGCTGCGCGTCGAGCCACGCCGACAGGCGCCGGCCGTAATGCGCCCACGTGAATTCCTCGGCGCGCGCACGGGCGGCCTTGGCCATGCGTGCGCGCAGGTCGGGATCGCGCGCGAGAAGGCGCAGCCGCTCGACCAGCGCGTCGACGTCGCGCGGCGGCACGAGGAAGCCTTCCGTACCCTCGCGCACGACCGAGCCGGTGTTGGGCGTACAGACGACCGGCAGGCCCGAGGCGAGCGCTTCGTAGCTCGCGAAGGCCGAGCCTTCGTGCAGCGACGGGTAGGCGAAGACGTCGGCGGTCTGGAAAAGTCTGTGCACCTCGTGGAACGGCACGTGGCGCACGTGGCGGAAGACGCCCGCATAGGGCGCGAAGGCCGCCGCGTCGCCCGCAAGCTTGCCCACGCACACGAGCTCGAGCCCCGGAATGTCGGCGCGCTTCGCGGCTTCGAGCAGATACTTGATGCCCTTGCGCTGCGTAAGGCCGCCCACGAACAGCACGCGGAACTTCCCGTCCGGTGCGCGCGGCGTTTCGGGCGGGCGGAAGCGCGCCGTATCGACCCCGTAGGGAAGCACGAAGATGCGCGCGGGCTCGGTGCCGTAGGCGACCATCGTGTCGCGCACATAGTCCGACGGCACGATCACGCGGTCGGCCTCGCGCGCCTCGACGCCGCATTGCGCGATCACGCGCGCGGGGGGCAGCGGCAGCGTTTCGGCGAATTCCGGGGCGCGGCGGGCTTCCTCGGCGAAGATCGCGAGGCCGGCCTCGATATGGCCGATCACCTGATTGAGGATCGCAAGCCCGCCGTAGCTCTGCGTCGCGCGCTGGGCGGCCAGCGCCGAGCTGTCGTGGCCGATCGTGAAGCGCGGACGTTCGGCCAACACGCGCTGGGCGAATTGGGCGTCGAACACGTCGTTGCGCCACGCGATGGCTGCAAGCTGGCGTTCGGCCGACAGCCGCAGACGCGTCGCGGCGACGTACATCAGTTCGGGCACCGGCTGGAACGCCACGCGTGCCGGATCGACGCCCGGATGCGAGCGGCGCTTCAGTTCGCGTTCCACCGTCGCGCGCAGCCGGCCCGGCAGCCGGGCGGTGATCTTCGGCAGCAGGCCCGCACCGGTCCAGAACAGGCCGGTCTCGAATCCCACGTCGTATCCGGCACCCTGCAGCGCCGCGACGAGCTGGTAGGCGAGATGGTTCGACCCCGGATGGCC
>JAYRKO010000730.1:0-1679 GCA_041905745.1 Tagaea sp.
GCCGTGCACGCGCTGGCGCCGCCCGAACTTGCGGGCCGCGTCCTGAAAACGAAGATCGTGGCGCTCGCGGCGAATTCGCTGGCGGGCGTGGTCGTCGACGAAAGCATCGAAGCGGGCGAAAGGCGGTCGGCGTGAGCAGCCCCATCCTTCTGGCATTCGACGACACGACGCTTCTTTCCCCGCTCTACGGCGAACACGACCGGCATCTCGCGCGCATCGAACAGCTCCTCGGCGTCAACATCGCCTCGCGCGGGAACCAGGTCCGCATCCAGGGGCCGCATTCGGCGGCCGAGTCGGCGCGCGACGCGCTCAACGCGCTCTACGCCAAGCTGCAACGCGGCATGACCGTCGATCTGGGCGAGGTCGAGGCCGCCGTGCGGCTCTCCTCGGGTGCGGTGGCCGAAACGGGGCTCGATCTCTTCGGCGCCGAGGATCTCGCGATCACCACGCGCAAGCGTCGCGTGGCGCCGCGCACGCCCAATCAGGGCGCCTATCTCAAGGCGCTGAAGCTCAACGAGCTCGTCTTCGGCATCGGCCCGGCGGGTACGGGCAAGACGTATCTCGCCGTCGCGATGGCGGTCGACGCGCTCACCTCGGGCAAGGTCGACCGCATCATCCTGTCGCGGCCGGCGGTCGAAGCGGGCGAACGCCTCGGCTTCCTGCCGGGCGACCTGCGCGAAAAGGTCGATCCCTATCTGCGCCCGCTCTACGACGCGCTCTACGACATGCTGCCGGGCGAACAGGTGACCAAGCGGCTCGCCACCGGCGAGATCGAGATCGCGCCGCTCGCCTTCATGCGCGGGCGCACGCTTGCCAACGCCTTCGCCATCCTCGACGAGGCGCAGAACACCACGCCCATGCAGATGAAGATGTTTCTGACGCGTCTGGGCGAGGGAAGCCGCATGGTCGTCACGGGCGACCTCAGCCAGATCGACCTGCCGCCGGGCACGCGCTCGGGGCTGGCCGACGCGCTCGAGGCGCTCGACGGGGTCAAGGGCATCGGGCTCGTGCGCTTCGCCAGCGCCGACGTCGTGCGCCATCCGCTGGTCGCCAAGATCGTCGACGCCTACGACGCGCGCGACGGTGCCGGCCGGCCCGCGCGCACGCCATGAACGCCGATATCCGCGTCGACATCCTCGACCCGCGCTGGCGTCGCCGTCTGCCGCGCGCCGAGGCGATCGTGCGCGCGAGCGCGCGTGCTGCACTCGACGGCGTCGCGCGCGGCGCGGTCACGTTCGCGCTTGCCGACGATGCGTTCCTGCGCGACCTCAACCGCGATTTCCGCGGCAAGGACAAGCCGACCAACGTGCTGTCGTTCCCCGCGGGCGGCGGCGAACTCGGCGACGTGGCGCTGGCGCTGGAGACCTGCGCGCGCGAGGCGAAGGCGCAGCGCAAGGACCTTGCCGCGCACGTGCGCCATCTCGTCGTGCACGGTGCCCTGCATCTGCTGGGGTTCGATCACGAGAACGACGCCGACGCCTTCGCGATGGAAGCGCGCGAGCGCCGCGTGCTGCGTCGGCTGGGCGTGGCCGATCCCTACCGCGCAAGGGGGGCGGCATGAGCGAGAGCGAAGCCACCTTCACCGACAGGATTCGCGGCCGGCTGCGCGACATGCTGCGTCCGCGCGGGCGCGAGGCCGAAGAACAGCTGCGCGACACGATCGAGGAGATCATCGAGGA
>JAYRKO010000731.1:0-1678 GCA_041905745.1 Tagaea sp.
GTCCCGCCCACCGCTTCGATCGCGGCGGCCGCACCGGCGGCAAGCTCGTCGGCGATGTCGGCGTAGAAGCGCGCCTCGACCACGAGCAGGCGCGGCGGCGCGCCCGAAAAATCGGCCCGCGTGGGAGCCGTGAAATCAGCGCGTCCGAACATCGATGCCCTTGTGCCCCACCACGTTCAATCCGTATCCCTCGAGGCCGACGATCGCGCGGCGCGCGTTCGACAGCAGGATCATGTCGCGCACGCCCAGATCGAGCAGGATCTGCGCGCCGATGCCGTAGTCGCGCAGCTCGCCCGTCGGCGGGCTCTCGCGCGTGCGCGTAAGCTGAGCGGCCGGGCTCGCGTCGCCAAGGCGCGCGCGCACGCGGTCCGAAAGGCTCGTCGCGCGCGGCTCGCGCAGCAGCACGACCACACCTCTGCCCGCCTCGCCGATCGTGCGCATCGCGGCCTGCAGCGTGCCGGCGCGGCCGGCCGTGCGGTCGCCCAGCACGTCGTCGAGCACGTTGAGCGCGTGCATGCGCACCAGCACCGGGTCGCTACCGCCGACATCGCCCTTCACCAGCGCAATGTGCTCGGCATAGGCCGCGCGGTTCACGTAGACGCACATCTTCCAGCCGCCGCCGAATTCGCTGTCGAACGCCGTTTCCTGCACGCGCTCGACGATGCGGTCGTGCTTGCGGCGGAACGCGATGAGATCGGCGATGGTCGCGACCTTGAGGCCGTGGAGCTGGGCGAACTTCACCAGATCCGGCAGGCGCGCCATCGTGCCGTCGTCGTTCATGATCTCGCAGATGACGCCGGCCGGGATCAGCCCCGCCATGCGCGCGATGTCGACGGCCGCTTCGGTGTGGCCCGCGCGCACGAGCGTCCCGCCGTCGCGCGCGACGAGCGGGAAGACGTGCCCCGGGCTGACGATGTCGCGCGCACCCTTCGACGGGTCGATGGCGACCTGGATCGTGCGCGCGCGGTCGGCCGCGGAAATGCCGGTCGATATCCCGTCGCGCGCCTCGATCGAGACCGTGAAGGCCGTCTGGTGGCGCGAGGCGTTCTCCGAGCTCATAAGCTTCAGGTCGAGCGTCTCGCAGCGCTCGCGCGTCATCGAAAGGCAGATGAGCCCGCGGCCGTGCTTGGCCATGAAATTGATCGCTTCGGGCGTGGCGAACTGAGCGGGAATGACGAGATCGCCCTCGTTCTCGCGGTCCTCGTCGTCGACGAGGATGAACATGCGCCCGTTGCGCGCGTCCTCGACGATCTCGTCGATCGACGAAAGGAAGGCCACGTCGACCTTCCCGGTCTCGAGGATCTCGGACTGGCGGTTGGTGGGTTTGAAGGCCACGGATGCTCTCAGCTGCGCCCAATGATGCGTGCAACATAGCGCGCGAGCGCGTCGACTTCCATGTTGACGCGGCCGCCCGGCGCCGTCGCGCCCAGCGTCGTCGCCGTCCAGGTGTGCGGTATGACGTTGATCCCGAAGCGGGCCGCGCCGTCGGCGCGATCCTCGACCTCGTTGACGGTCAGCGAGATGCCGTCGACGGCAACCGAGCCTTTCGGAGCGAGATAGCGCGCGAAGGCGGCCGGCGCCTCGAAGACGAGCCGGTGCGAGCCCTGGTCCGGCGTCGCCGAAACGAGAACGGCCGTGCAGTCGACATGGCCCGAGACGATATGTCCGCCCAGTTCGT
>JAYRKO010000732.1:0-1671 GCA_041905745.1 Tagaea sp.
GGCCGCCCGGACGGGCGGCCGCGTTCTCGGGGCGGGGCGGAATTCCCCACCGGCGGTGATTGCGGCCTTCGGACCGCATCAGCCCGCGAGCGCCCGGCGGCAACGCCGGGGTCAGCAGAGCCGGTGAGATCCCGGCGCCGACGGTCACAGTCCGGATGGAAGGGAACGGGTAGAGGCGACGCGCGGCCGCGCGATGCGGCAGCGCGCGCGCATGCCTGTCCGCGCGCCCGGGTTCGTTTTGTCGAACGCAACGACGGGAGCGGACAGATGGACCACGCCGACATCGCCTACATCGAAGCCAGCTGGCACGACGACATCCTCGCGCACGGCCGCAAGGCCTTCCTTGCCGAACTGGCCAAGGCCGGCCGCGGGGAGACATGCGTCGAATTCCACCGCGTGCCGGGCAGCTTCGAGATTCCGCTCCTCGCCCAGCGTCTCTCGCGCACCGGGCGCCTTCGCGCGATCGTCGCGGCGGGCTTCGTCGTCGACGGCGGCATCTACCGTCACGAATTCGTCGCACACGCGGTCATCGACGGGCTGATGCGCGTCCAACTCGACACCGGCGTGCCCGTGCTGTCGATGGTGCTGACGCCGCAGAACTTCCACGAACACGAGACGCACCGCGACTTCTTCGTGCGCCATTTCGTCGTCAAGGGCGAGGAAGCCGCGCGCGCGTGCCTGCGCACGATGGAGGTCCACGCGAACCTCGAACGCGCGATGAAAATCGCGTCGTGACGGCGGGCCGGCGGTTCCGCTAGAACAGCCGGCGATGACCAGACGATTCAGGAATGCCGCCGTCGTGGGCGCGGGCGCATGGGGCACGGCCCTCGCCCAGACCCTCGCGCGCGCGGGGCTTTCGGTGACGCTGTGGGCGCACGAGGAAGCCACGGCGCGCGACATCGACGAGCGGCGCGAGAACCCGGTCTTCCTGCGCGACGTGCCGCTCGATGCGTCGATCCGCGCGACCGCACGGCTGGCCGAGGCAGTCGCAGACAAGGACCTGCTCGTGTGGGCCACGCCCGCCCAGCACCTGCGCGTCACGCTGGCGGCCTGCGAAGCGGCACGGGTCCCGGGCGCACCGCTCGTGATCGCGAGCAAGGGCGTGGAAGGCAAAAGCGGCCTCATGATGAGCGAGATCGCCGCGCAGCTCGCCCCCGGCAATCCCGCCGCGATCCTGTCGGGACCGACCTTCGCGCGCGAGGTCGCCGAGGGAAAACCGACGGCCGTGACGCTGGCCTGCGCGGATGCGGCTCTCGGTGCGGAACTCGCGGCCGCCTGCGCGGTGCCGGCGTTCCGCATCTACCGGTCGGACGACGTGGCCGGCGCGCAGATCGGCGGGGCGGTCAAGAACGTCGTGGCGCTGGCCTGCGGCATCGTCGAAGGACGCGCGCTGGGCGACAATGCGCGCGCGGCCTTGATGACGCGGGGTCTTGCCGAGATGGTGCGCCTCGGCCTTGCCAAGGGCGCGCGCGCGGAAACGCTGATGGGGCTTTCGGGTCTCGGCGACCTGGCGCTCACCTGCAACAACGACCAGTCGCGCAACATGCGCCTGGGCATCGCGATCGGCGGCGGCATGACGCGCCAGGCCGCGATGGAACATCCCGATCTGGGCCTGCGCCATTCGGTCGTCGAGGGCGTGGAAGGCGCGCTGTCGGTCGGCCAGCTCGCCGC
>JAYRKO010000733.1:0-1668 GCA_041905745.1 Tagaea sp.
AAATTCATCCCGTTCTTCAAGACGGGCAAGGAACTGCGCGAGAAGCTCAACGACGGCGGCAAGTCCGGCTGAGGCCGGACATGCGCGTCGTCTACTGGATCTTCGCGGGCGTCCTGGCCGCACTCGCGGGCCTGTTCGCGCTGGGCAACCGCTCCGACGTCACCGTCGATTTCTGGCCGTTGGGCCCCGCCTTCGAGATGCCGATCTTCGTGGCGCTCGTCGGCGCGCTCTATATCGGCTTCGCGCTGGGGGCGGTCGTCGCGTGGCTCGCGCAGGGGCGCACGCGCCGGCGCGCCCGCGAGGCCGTGAAGCGCGCGGCAAGCCTCGAACGCGAACTGGCGCAGGTCCGCACGAGTGCCGCGCCGACGACGACCGAGGCGGCCCGTCCCGCCGGTCCGGCCCTGCCGCCGGGCCCGCCGATCTAACTGCGGCGATGCGCTCTCCCCCTTCCGGCGGCATGCGCGTCATCGGCGGCAGCGAGGTCGAGAACATTCTCGAACCCGGCCCGCTGGTCGAAGCGCTGCGCAACGCCTTCCGCAAGGGCGCCGAGGTGCCGCTGCGCCACCGCCACACGCTGGAGGTGCCGGGCGCCGATCCCGCTTCGCTGCTGCTGATGCCGGCCTGGCAGGCGGGCAAATACTGCGGCGTCAAGATCGTCACGGTCTTCCCGTCGAACGGCGAACAGGGCCTGCCCGCCGTGACGGCGAGCTACATCCTGATGAGTGCGCGCACCGGCGCGCCGCTCGCCTTCATCGACGGCCACATGCTGACGCTGAAGCGCACGGCCGCCGCCTCGGCACTGGCCGCGAAGTACCTGTCGCGGCCCGATTCCGAGAAGCTGCTGATGGTGGGCACGGGCGGCCTCGCCCCGCACATGATCCTCGCGCACGCCAGCGTGCGGCCGATCCGCGAACTGGTCGTGTGGGGACGCGACGCGAAGAAGGCGCAGGCGCTGGCGCGCAATTTCGACGGCCGCCGTCTCAAGGCGCGCGCGGCGACGAGCCTTGCCGAAGCGGTCGCGTGGGCCGACACGATCAGCTGCGCGACGCTGTCGAAGGAACCGCTGGTGCGCGGCGAGTGGCTGCGGCCGGGCCAGCATGTCGACCTCGTGGGCGGCTTCACGCCCGACATGCGCGAGGCCGACGATGCGACCATCGCGCGCGCGCGCGTCTATGTCGACACCTATTCGGGCGCGCTCAAGGAAGCGGGCGACATCGTCCAGCCGCTCGCCAACGGCACCATCGCGGAAAAGCAGATCGCCGGCGATCTCGCCGAACTCACGCAAGGCCGCGCGGCCGGGCGCTCGTTCCACAACCAGATCACGCTTTTCAAGTCGGTGGGCACCGCGCTCGAGGATCTGGCCGCCGCGGAATACGTCTTCGAGGCGGGCCGGCGGTAGCGCTATCGCCTCCTCGAAGTACCCCCTTGACGCCGACCGATTCCGCGCTTTGCGAGTCGCAAGAGACTTTGTTATAGTTAACTTGGCGTGGTAGGTCCCGCGCGCGGTGCCTTGGTTCTTCAATACGCAGCTTTTTTCGACACGTTCGACAAGAAGCAGCCGTCGAGAAACCCGAAGCCCCCGCATCCGGGTCGCCTGCCGCAGGGGACAACGACGTCGGCAAGACGCGATTAGGCGAGGACGGTAGACATGCCTTCGGGTGACGGCAG
>JAYRKO010000734.1:0-1664 GCA_041905745.1 Tagaea sp.
GCGATCAGGCCCAGCGTGCCGAGGCTCGCGGCCTTGCGGCCGGCAAGCGCCCAGATCTGGCGGGTGAAGCTTGCGACCGAGGTCTTGCCGCTCGTCCCCGTCACCGCGACGATCGTGCGCGGCTGGGGGCCGGCATGGCGCGCGGCGGCGCGCGCGTAGGCGCGGCGCGGGTTGGGCGCTTCGACGTAGGGGATGCCGGCGGGCAGGTCGAGGCCGGGCGCGCCGAGCACGGCCGATGCGCCGCGACGCAGCGCTTCGCCCACGAAGGCGCGCCCGTCGCTCTTGGCGCCGGTCAGCGCCGCGAAGAGATAGCCGCGCTCGACCTTGCGCGAGTCGGCCGTCACGCCCGCGATCTCGGGGTCGCGGCCGGCCGCGTTGCGCAGGTTCGTTTCGTGGTCGAGGAGGGCGCTCAACTTCATCCGCTCCCTACCTGGCCGTTGCGGACGCGAGCAGCGGCCGCGTGATGTCGGGCGGCGGCTCGACCAGCGGCGTCACGCCCAGGATCGGCGCCACGCGCGCGATGATGCGCCCCGCGGCCGGGGCCGCGACGACGCCGCCGGTGGCGTAGCCGCCGGTCTCGCGCTTGCCTTGCGGCTCGTCGACCATGACGAGCAGCACGTACTGGGGTGCATGCGCGGGGAACGAGGCGACGAAGGACGACATGCGCGCGTTCTTCTTGTAGCCGCCGCGCTGGATCTTCTCGGCCGTGCCGGTCTTGCCGCCGACGAAATAGCCGGCGACCTCGGCGGTCTTGCCCGAACCCTTCTCGACGTTGAGGCGCATGAGCTGGTTGAGCTGCGCGGAAGCCTGCGCGGACATCACGCGTTCGCCCGCCACGCGCGTGCCCGGTTCGCGCGCGAGGATCGTGGGTGCCCTCAGGATGCCGCCGTCGACCGAGGCGGCCGCGGCGGTGACGAGCTGCATGGGCGAGACGGTGATGCCGTGGCCGAAGGCGATGGTCATCGCGTTGATCTCGCGCCACGGGCGCGGGATCAACGGATGGGAAACCTCGGGCAGCTCGATGGGCGAGGGCTTGAGGAAGCCCAGCCGGTCGAGGAATTCGCGCTGGCGGTTGACGCCGATCTGCAGCGCCATGCGCAGCGCGCCGAGGTTGGACGAATAGATGAACACCTCCGGCGTCGACAGCCAGCGGTGCTTGCCGTGGAAGTCGGAGATGGTGAAGCGGCCGATCGTGTAGGGCTTGCTCGCGTCCCACATGTCGTTCATGCGCACCGCGCCGGAGTCGAACCCCATGGCGGAGGTGAACATCTTGAACGTCGAGCCCATCTCGTACGTGCCGAGCGTGTTGCGGTTGAAGCGCGCGTCGGCGTCGGCGAGGCCCGGGGCGTTCGAATCGAAATCCGGCAGCGAGACCATCGACAGCGTCTCGCCGGTGTTGACGTCGAGCAGCACGCCCATGCCGCTGATCGCCTTGAACTCGTCGATCGAGCGCTGCAGTTCCTCGCGCACCGCGTGCTGGATGCGCACGTCGATGGAAAGCTTGAGCGGCTCGGGATCGGTCTTGAGGCGTTCGTCGAACGACTGCTCGACGCCCGCAAGGCCGCGATTGTCGAGGTCGGAGAAGCCCACGACGTGGCTGACCAGCGGGCCGGTCGGATAGACGCGGCGTTCCTCGCGCTGGAAGAACAGGCCCGGCACGCCCA
>JAYRKO010000078.1:0-8662 GCA_041905745.1 Tagaea sp.
TCGCCCTCCTGCAGCACGCGCAGCAGGCGCGTCTGCGCCTCGATGGGCATGTCGCCGATCTCGTCGAGGAACAGCGTGCCGCCCTGGCTCTGCTCGAAGCGGCCGGCATAGCGCGAGGTGGCGCCCGTGAAGGCGCCCTTCTCGTGGCCGAACAACTCGCTCTCGATCAGCTCGCGCGGGATCGCCGCCATGTTGAGCGCCACGAACGGCCCGTTGCGGCGCTTGCCGTAATCGTGCAGCGCGCGCGCGACCAGTTCCTTGCCCGTGCCGGACTCGCCCGTGATCATCACGGTCAGGTCGGTGCCCATCAGGCGCGCGAGCACGCGGTAGATTTCCTGCATCGCGGCAGAACGGCCGATCAGCGGCAGTTTCTCGTCCGGCGGATCGTCCTCGCCGTCCATCGCGACGGGCGCCTTGGGTGCGGTCAGCGCGCGTTCGACGACGGAGACCAGCTCCTTCAGGTCGAACGGCTTGGGCAGATATTCGAACGCGCCGCGCTCGGTCGCCTTGATGGCGGTCAGCAGCGTGTTCTGCGCGCTCATGACGATGACGCGCAGGTCCGGGCGGACCTTGCGGATGCGCGGCACGAGGTCGAGACCGTTCTCGTCGGGCATCACCACGTCGGTGATGACGAGATCGCCCTCGCCGTCGGCGACCCACTTCCACAGCTGCGAGGCGTGTCCGGTCAGGCGTACGTCGTGGCCGAGCCGGCCGAGCGCCTGGTTGAGAACCGTACGGATCGCCTTGTCGTCGTCGGCGACCAGAATAGTGGCCTGGGCCATTTGAACCTTCTACTCGCCGGTGCCGTCGACGGGCCCCTGCCCGGCGCTGGCCACCGGAAGACGAACCCTGAAAACCGTCCGGCGCGGCTGACTGTCGAACTCGATGACGCCGCCGTGGTCGCCAACGATTTTCGCGACCAAAGCAAGTCCCAGGCCAGTACCCTTTTTCTTCGTCGTGATGAAGGGTTCGAACAGATGGGGCCGGACGTCTTCCGGTATGCCCTCGCCGTTGTCCTGGACCGACACGACGAGCGGAAGCGACACGAGATGGCCGGCCCCCGGCACGGCGAATCGGACGCCCTGCTGGAAGCCCGTCGACAGCACGACCTCGCCGCCCTGCCGGGGGGCCGCCTCGACCGCGTTCTTCACGAGATTGAGAAAGATCTGGATGAGCTGATTGTGATCGCCCTGCACGGGCGGCAGCGAGGGATCGTAGTTCTCGACGAAGCGGATGTGTCGGCCGAAGCCGTTCTGCGCGAGCATGCGCACATGGCCGAGCACGCGGTGGATGTTGACGGCACCCATCTCGGGCGGCAGGCCGTCGCTGAAGATCTCCATCCGGTCGACGAGTGCCCGGATGCGGTCGGCCTCGTCGCAGATGAGGCGCGTCAGCTCGCGGTCCTGCGGCTGGGCCGTCTGCTCGAGAAGCTGGGCTGCACCGCGGATGCCGGAGAGCGGATTCTTGACCTCGTGGGCAAGCATCGCCGCCATGGCGCTCACCGAGCGGGCGGCCTTGCGGTGCACGAGTTGGCGGCCGATCTTGCGTGCGATCGAGCGCAGTTGGATCGTGATGACGACGAGCCCTTCCGTCCCGCCGTCGACCATCGCGGCCGCGCGCACCGAGACGAGATGGTTGCCGATGCGCGGCGCCTCAAGCGCGATCTCCTCTTCCGAGACCGACGCGCCGAGCTGGCGGGCCTGGCGGATCGTGCCGAAAAGCGGATTGTCCTCGGGCAGGAACTCGCCCAGACGGCGCCCCAGCATCATCGGCGCGCCAAGTTCGAAGAAGCTTTCGGCCGACGGATTGACGTAGCGGATGACGGTATCGCCATCGACGACGACCACGACGTCGGGCAGCGCCGACAGGATCGCGCCCACGTCGGGAATGCCCGCACGCAGCGGCGTGACGACGCCGCGCTCCTGCTTGGGAAGGGCGCTTGCCATCACGCGGCCTCCTGCAGGGCGGCTGCGGCACCGCCGTCGTTGGCGGGCTTGATTCCCGCTTCGATCGCGCGTCCCCAGGTCGCGCGCACGAGATCCTTCACGCGCTCCGGATCGGTCAGCGTCATGACCGTCGAGCGGAACTCGGCCGCACCGGGGAACCCCTTCGCGTACCAACCCATGTGCTTGCGCGCCATGCGCAGGCCCGTCTCGACGCCGTAATGCGCGAGCATGTCCTCGTAGTGCTCGAGGACGATGCGCATCTGCACTTCGAGCGGCGGATCGCTGCGCCGCTCGCCGGTCGCGAGGAAATGGATGACGTTGGCCGGGAACCACGGCCGCCCGCAGGCGCCGCGCCCGATCATCACGCCGTCGGCGCCCGACTGGTCGAGTGCGGCGCGCGCGTCGTCGTATCGAACGATGTCGCCGTTGGCGAGCACCGGGATCGAGACCGCATCCTTGACGTTGCGGATCCAGGCCCAGTCGGCCTTGCCGTTGTAGAACTGCTGGCGCGTGCGGCCGTGGATGGCGAGGGACTTGATCCCGCATTCCTGCGCGATGCGCGCGAGCTTGGGGGCGTTGAGCGAATTCGCGTCCCAGCCCAGCCGCATCTTGAGCGTGACGGGCACCTTCACGGCCTTGACGGTCGCTTCGAGGATGCGCGCGGCCTTGATCTCGTCGCGCATCAGCGCCGAACCGGCATGGCCGTTGACGACCTTCTTCACCGGGCAACCGAAATTGATGTCGATGATCGCCGCCCCACGGTCCTCGTTGAGGCGCGCGGCCTCGGCCATCACCTCGGGCTCGCAGCCGGCGAGCTGGACGGCCATCGGAAATTCTTCGGGCACCGAGCGCGTCATCAACAGCGACTGGCGGTTCTCGCGGATCATCGCCTGGCTGGCGATCATCTCGGAAACGACCAGCCCGGCGCCGTGGCGCTTCACGAGACGTCGGAAAGGAAGGTCGGAGATGCCACTGAGCGGGGCCAGCACGACCGGCGCCGAAATTTCGATTGGGCCGATTTTGATGCTCATAAAATAGGCTGCCCGGTCCGCTTGTCTATAGTTTGAGCGGTTCTAACCCAGTCCGGGCAGACTGGCAAGCCTCTTCGGCAGATCGGATTCGCTGCGATGCAAACAAGCCTGAAGCCCCTAATTCAGGGGAATTTCATCCGCTGTATTGCGCCGCAATAGTCCAATCACCCCATGAGAACGTCGGTCACGAACTTCACGCCGGGATAGGCCAGTGTGAGGAGCAAATAGGCGAACAGCACATAGCGCGCGGCCCGCCGGCCCGACAGGCCGCCGCGGTTATGGACCATCAGCAGGACGCCGATCGCGACGAAGGTCGCAAGCGACAGGACCGTCTTGTGGTCGACCACGACGAGCCGGTGCGCCGCGAACCACGAAAGCGAACTGCCGGAGACGAGCGCGAAGCCCAGCACGGTGCCGCTGGCGACCAGCAGACGCGTCAGCAGCGCCTCGCCCTCCGCGACCGACGGCAGCCGGCGCGTGAACTCCGTCGGCCGTTTGGCGCGCAGCGCGCGTTCCTGCAGGAAGACCGCCACGCCCGTGACGGCCGCAAGCGTCAGCAATCCATAGGCGAAGACCGCGACGAGGATGTGCGCGACGAGCCAGCCTTCCGGTACCGCCCCGGCCAGCGGCCGTTCGGGCGCGTGTTCCCAGATCGTCGCAAGGAGGCCCAGCCACACGAGATAGCCCGACAGCAGCGGGGCGAGGCGCATGGCACCGCGTTCGACGAGCACGAGGCCCGCGAAGGCGAGCATGCTCGCGAGGATCGCAAGCCACAGCGCGGGTGCCAGCCCCGTGCGCCAGCCGTCGCCGATATTGCCGGCGATCCAGACGGCGGGACCGGCGATGGCGACAGCGACGAGCGCCCAGAACGTGCGCGTACCGCCGTGCGCGTCGGCACGGGCGAACCCGGCCGGGACGAGCGAGGCGAGTGCGGACAAGGAGAGGATCAGGCCGGACATGGCGCCGAGACTTTAGTCTGCGTCACAAGCCCTCGACTACAACCATGTTGAAGCGCGACGTGGCGCCCGCGCGCGCCCGTCGCGCGGCCGTATATTCGACGGAGGTGTAGAATGCCTGCGCCTTTTCGAACGAGGGAAACTCGATCACGACGACACGGCTCGGCTTCCAGTCGCCCTCCAAAGTGCCGGTCTGTCCGCCGCGCGCGAGAAAACGCCCGCCGTGCTTCTCGATGGCGCCCGGACTGAGTGCCTTATAACCTTCATATTTCGCGGGGTCGGAGACAGCGACGTCGGCGATAACGTAAGCGGGCATGAGGCGTGCCTCCTGTCGGGGGGGCTGCTAGATTGCGCCCGCCACAACATTACGGTTTTCAGAACGCCGCACAATGGTCAACGCCGCCCCCGCGCCGATCGATTCCTGCATCGCCCTTGTGGTCGCCGCCGGGCGCGCCACGCGCTTCAACGGCCCCGTGCCCAAGCAATATTGCGAGGTCTCCGGCGTTCCGCTTCTGCGGCGTTCGCTCGCTACTCTGCTCGCGCATCCGCGCGTCGATGGGGTGCGCGTCGTCTACAATCCCGACCATTCGGAAGCCTATGCGCGCGCGACCGCCGGTCTTTCCCTGCTGCCGCCGGTTGCCGGCGGTGCTGAACGGCAGGATTCGGTGCGGGCAGGTCTCGAAAGCCTGATCGAACTCCAACCTTCGCATGTCCTTATCCACGACGGCGCGCGGCCGTTCGTCGATGCGCGGCTGATCGACCGCCTGGTCGACGCGCTCGCCGATGCGCCCGGCGCAACGCCGGCCGTTCCGGTCGTCGATACGCTGTGGCACGCCGAAAACGGGGATGCTGACCGGCTCGTGCCGCGCGACGGCCTGTGGCGCGCGCAGACGCCGCAGGCCTTCCGCTTCGCGGACATTCTCGACGCCCATCGCCGCATGCCCGGCGCGCATCTGACCGACGATGCGGCGGCCCTTCGCGCGGCCGGCGGCCGTGTGGCGATCGTCGCGTCGAGCGAGCGGAACTTCAAGGTGACGACGGCCGAGGATCTGGCGCGCGCGCGCCGCGAGGCCTTCCTCGAAACCGCCGACGTGCGCACGGGCACCGGCTACGACGTCCACCGGCTGGGCCCGGGCGACGGCGTCTGGCTTTGCGGCATCAAGATCCCGCACGACGGCGCGCTCGTCGGGCATTCGGACGCCGACGTCGCGATCCACGCGCTCGTCGACGCGATCCTCGGCACGATCGCCGAGGGCGATATCGGCCAGCATTTCCCGCCGAGCGACTCGCGCTGGAAGGGCGCGCCTTCGCACATGTTCCTTGCGCGCGCCGCCGAACTGGTCGCGCAGCATGGCGGCGCGATCCGCCATGCGGACGTGACCATCGTGTGCGAGCGCCCGAAGGTTGGGCCGCACCGCGAGGCTATGCGCGCGCGCCTTGCCGAAATCCTCGGGCTCGATCCTGCGCGCGTTTCTGTGAAGGCGACGACGACCGAGGGGCTGGGCTTCACCGGCCGCGGCGAAGGCATCGCCGCACATGCCGTCGCGACCGTTGCGCTGCCGGCAACATGAAACTGCAATTCACCTATGGCCGGCTGCCGCCGGGCCTGTCGCTGAAGGATCCCGCCGCACTCGTCGCGACGTGGTTCGGCAGCGGGCTCGTGCCGTTCGCGTCGGGCACGTGGGGTTCGCTTGCGGCCCTGCCCTTCGCGTGGGCGTTCTGGACGCTCGGCGGCTGGCCGCTGCTCGCCGCGGCGACCGTCGCGGTAAGCGTCGCCGGCACCCTTGCGGCCGATGCGCTGGGCAAGCGTACAGGCGTCAAGGATGCGGGCTTCGTCGTCGTCGACGAGGTGGCCGGCATGTGGCTGACCCTGCTCGCCGCGCCCTTCTCGCTGCCGGGCTGGGTTGCGGCCTTCGTCTTTTTCCGGATCGCGGATATCCTGAAGCCGTTTCCGGCCGGTTGGGCCGATCGCAACGTGGACGGCGGATTGGGTGTGATGCTCGACGATCTCTTCGCGGCACTCTGGGCGGCGGCGGCGATCTGGCTGCTGGCGGCCTACGTGCCGGCGGGATGGGCCCTTGCCGAATAGCACCGAAATCGGCGCCGCCTTCGACGTGCTGGCCGCCTGCCGGCGCCAGAAGCTCAAGATCGCCACCGCGGAATCCTGCACGGGCGGACTCGTCGCCGCGGCGCTCACCGAAATTCCCGGCTCGTCGGACGTCGTCGAGCGCGGCTTCGTCACCTATTCGAACGAGGCGAAGGAGCAGATGCTCGCCGTCTCCCCCGCCCTCATCCGCGCGTTCGGCGCCGTCAGCGAGCCCGTCGCGCGCGCAATGGCCGAAGGCGCCCTGCAGCGCAGCCTCGCGAGCCTTTCCATCGCGATCACGGGTGTTGCCGGTCCCGGCGGCGGCACGGTCGAGAAGCCGGTCGGGCTCGTCCATTTCGGCATCGCGCGCAAGGGTCGCGCGACGCAGGCCTCGTACCGCATCTTCGGCGGCGACCGCGCGGCGGTGCGCCGGCAGGCCGTCGAATACGCCCTGAACCTGCTGCTGGATGCGGCGATGAAGCCCTAGTCGGGCAGCGGGATGAACTCGTCCTCGCCGGGCACCTTCGGGAAGCGGCCCTCTTTCCAATCGCGCTTGGCGCGTTCGAGACGCGCCTTGTCGCTGGAAACGAAATTCCACCAGATCGTCCGTTCGCCCGGCAGCTTCGCCCCGCCCAGCAGCATGACGCGCGCGGCTGCGTCGCCGGCGACGAGCGTCGCGTCGACGCCCTCGCGCAGCACGACGAGATTGCCCGCCCCATAGCGTTCGCCGTCGACCGAGATCTCGCCCGAAACGACGTAGAAGCCGCGCTCGACATGTTCGCGCGTCATCGCGAGCGAGGCGCCAGCCGGGAATTCCGCGTGAAGATAGAAAATCGGCGAGTGGACCGCGACGGGTGCCGCAAGCCCGTAGGCGGTGCCGAGAATGCACACGAGCGAAACGCCGCCGACGGTCGCGCGTGGCAGCGAATCGGTCGGGCGATGCTCGAACGCGGGCGCAATCTCTTCGCGATCGGGCGGCAGCGCCACCCAGGTCTGGATGCCGTGGATCTTGAGGCCGCCGCCGCGCAGTTCGGGCGCCGTGCGCTCCGAATGGACGATGCCCCGCCCGGCCGTCATCCAGTTGACGGCACCGGGCCGGATCGCCTGCACGAAGCCCAGCGAATCCCGGTGCAGGATTTCGCCGTCGAACAGGTACGTGACCGTCGACAACCCGATATGCGGATGCGGGCGGACGTCCATGCCCTCGCCCGGTTTCAGCACGGCCGGCCCCATATGGTCGAAGAACACGAAGGGGCCCAGATGCCGGCGCTCGCGCTTGGGCAGCGCGCGCTTCACCTCGAACGCACCGATGTCGTGGGGCTTGGTCGCGAGGACGATCTCGACCGCCCCGCTCACGCCCCGCCCCCGTAGAGCTTCTTCGCGCGTTCCTCGAACGCGGCGACCATCCGACGCACCGCCTCGTTGAACAGCACGCCCATGATCGATTGCAGCAGCTTCGAACGGAACTCGAAATCCACGAAGAAATCGATGACGGTCGAGCCGTCGGGCTGGCGCTCGAAGATCCAGTGGTTGTTGAGGTAGCGGAACGGTCCGTCGGCGTAGGCGACGTCGATGCGCGGTGCCGCCGTCGGCGTGCCGGGCGCGAGCGTGACGCGGCTCGTGAACCGCTCGCGGATCATGCGGAAGCCGATGACCAGATCCCAGATCGCGACATTCGCCTCCTGCCCCTTGAGGCGCGCGGCGATGCACCAGGGCAGGAATTCCGGATAGCGGTCGACTTGCGCCACGAGCGCGTAGAGCTGCTCGGGCGCATAGGGCATCGCGCGTTTTTCGGCGTGGGTCGGCATCGCCATTCGCGGATACCGCGAACGGACGGCCCTTGCAATCGGGTTTATGGAATTATTGCGCGGCCGCCAGCTTCGCTTCGCGCGCGGCGCGCAGGGCCGCGAAGTCGCGGTCGGCGTGATAGGACGAGCGCGTCAGCGGGCTCGACGCCACCAAAAGGAACCCCTTGGCGGTGGCAAGCGTCGCATATTCCTTGAACTCGTCGGGCGTGACGAAGCGGTCGACCGCCGCGTGCTTGGGCGTCGGTTGCAGGTACTGGCCGATCGTCAGGAAGTCGATATCGGCCGCGCGCATGTCGTCCATGACCTGCATGATTTCGAGCCGCCCCTCGCCTAGCCCGACCATCAGGCCGGATTTGGTGAAGATCGTCGGGTCGATTTCCTTGACGCGCTGGAGCAGGCGCAGCGAGTGGAAATAGCGCGCCCCCGGCCGGATCGTCGGGTAAAGGCGCGGCACGGTTTCGAGGTTGTGGTTGAACACGTCGGGCCGCGCGGCGACGACGACTTCGAGCGCGCCGTCCTTGCGCAGGAAATCGGGCGTCAGCACCTCGATCGTCGTGCCCGGGCAGCGCGCGCGGATCGCGCGGATGACCTTGGCGAAATGCTCGGCCCCACCGTCGGGCAGGTCGTCACGGTCGACCGACGTGATGACGACGTGTGCCAGCCCCATCAGGGCCGTCGCGTCGGCCACCTTCTCGGGCTCGTGCGGGTCGAGCTTGTCGGGCATGCCCGTGGCGACGTTGCAGAAGCTGCAGGCGCGCGTGCACACCGAGCCCAGAATCATCATCGTCGCGTGCTTCTTCTTCCAGCACTCGCCGATGTTGGGGCAGGCCGCCTC
>JAYRKO010000735.1:0-1663 GCA_041905745.1 Tagaea sp.
GCCGCCGCCGAGCTTGCGAGGCCCTGCGCGAGATTGACGGCCGACATCCCGGCCATGAACTGTTCGAAGCCCGTGAAAGTCCCCATCAGTCGTTCACCTTCATTTCCTGGGTTACGGAGAGCAGCGCGAAAGGCAGCGGGGCCGGCAGTTCGATGCGCCACAGCGCCTCCACGCCCGCCCGCCGCCAGCCGAGCGCGCGCACGCGCTTCTCGCCGGTGAAGGGGGCGGGCGCCTCGCCGAAGCGGCTTGCCGCGTTGAAGCTGCGGAAGGGCACGTCGACGGCGCCCGCGCCCGTATCCACGCGCATCTGGCGGGATTCGAGCAGGCGGAACGACGCCTCGATCAGCCGCACGCTGCGCGGGCTCGTCCCGCCCGCCGCGGCGAGCGAGGGCGGCAGCGGCTCGATCTCGGCGACGAACGGCAGGCCCGCTTCGACGGCGCTTGCCGGCGAGACGGCCGCCACCGCGCCGGCGACGGGCACGAAATTGCCCAGCGGCACGCCGTCGCCCACGAACGCGCAAGGCCGGCCGTCGAGATGCGAAAGACCCGTCCATTGCGCGGCCCCGGCGCCCGGTGCGAAGCGCAGGGCCGCGTCGGTCGCGAAGCTCCGGTCGAAGCGTTCGAGCGACCAGACGCCCGCGCGTTCGACCGCGACGTAGGTTTCGCCCGCCGAAACGGCGAGCGCGCGGAACGCGCCCTGCGTCGTCTGCAGCGCCCACGCGGTCACCTGCTCGGCGCGGTAGACCGTGAGTGTGGCGAGCGTGCCGTCGGAATTGACCGCGTGCAGCAGCCGGTCGTCGGGGTCGTAGTCGATCGCGACGGGATCGTTGAGCAGATGCGGGGCGAGCAGCGCCAGGTCGGTCGCCTGATAGGCCTGCTCGCCGTCGGCGAACAGGAATTCGCGCAAGTCCCGCCCGCCGCGTCCGACGAACAGCGTGGCGCCGTCGACGTCGCGCGGGCGCACCGAGCGCGCCGTCGGACTGCCGATGCGCGTCTGCCGGTCGAGTTGGACGTTCTCGGGCGTCAGCGGTTCGCCCGACACCATCCATTCCGCGCCCGACGTGAAGACCTGCAGATGGCGGCCGGAAAAGACGTGCCGGATCGCGTTCACCTGATCGGACAGGAGAGCGAACTCGATCGCCTCGTCGTCGAGACCGGTGCCGAGATCGAAGTCGAACAGGTCGCCCGAGCGCGAAAGCCACAGCCGGTTGGGCAGGTCGCGCGACCCGCCGACGACGAGCCGGTCTTGATGGAACGTGACCGACGCGGGCCAGCCGCGCACGGGCGAGAAGGCCGGCTCCTCCCAGTCGACCGTCGCGTTCGCGTCGGGCAGCGTCTCGCCCGAGACGAGCGTGGCGCTGGCGCTGCGCGGGCCCGCGACGGCGGTCAGCGTCATTTCCTTCTGCTGCACGCGAAAGCGCAGCCCGACATGGCCCGGCACGAAGACGTCGGCCGACGCCGCAAGCGTCACCGCACCCGTCGTGCCCGACGGCGTCAGCGTCGCGTCGTCGGCAGCGAACTTGTGATGGGGCTGCCGGCGCACGCCCTTCTCCTCGCGAAACGCCCACGGCTCGACCGTCCACGTCCCGGCGGCGGTGCGCGTGATGCGGCGCGGCTCGACCTCCGGATGGACGACGAGAAGCGTGTCGGCGCTTTGCGTCCA
>JAYRKO010000736.1:0-1663 GCA_041905745.1 Tagaea sp.
AAGCCCGCCTTCGCCGTCTGCGCGCTCGAAGCCGCCGACGTCGGGGTGGGCCGCCAGCGCCGACTTGAGCCGGTCGGTTTCCGCCGCCGGCACGACGAACGACACCGCGCAGTGCCAGCGCGAGCGTTTCTCCAGCGCCTCGGGCGTGCCGTCGGCGAGCACGCGGCCGCGCGCGATGACGACCGCGCGCGAGCAGATCGCGTCGACCTCCTCGAGGATGTGGGTCGAGATGACGATGGCGCGGTCGGCGGCCATCGAGCGGATCAGGCCGCGCACCTCGTGCTTCTGGTTGGGGTCGAGGCCGTCGGTGGGCTCGTCGAGGATCAGCACCTCGGGCTCGTGCAGCAGCGCCTGCGCGAGACCCACGCGGCGCTTGAAGCCCTTGGACAGCGTGTCGATCGGCTGGAGGAGGATGTCGGCGAGCTGCGTGCGCTCGACCGCGCGGGCCACGCGCTTGGCGCGCTCGGCCCCGTCGAAACCGCGGACGGCGGCGATCCAGTCGAGGAAGGCGGCGGCCGTCATGTCGGGATAGGCGGGCGCCCCTTCGGGCAGGTAGCCGATGCGCTTGCGCGCCTCCAGCCCCTGCGTCTCCACGTCGAAGCCGCAGACCTTGGCCGTGCCCGCGCTGGGCGGCAGGAACCCGGTGATCATCTTCATGGTCGTCGACTTGCCGGCCCCGTTGGGGCCCAGGAAGCCGAGGACTTCGCCGCGCGCAACGTCGAACGAGACGTCCTCCACCGCGCGGATCGGGCCGAAATGCTTCTTCAGGCCCCGGATTTCGATCATTGCCGACATGCCGGATCTTTCCCCGTCCGTATTGGCCCGCCGGAGGCTTCCCCGCGGGCGCCCTTCATTTAGGGAAAATCGCGGCAAAAGCAAGGCGTCAACGTAACGGAACCTTGCAGGCAGGCCGTTTTGCGGGCCCTAAATGACCTTCCGCCGGACCTGGGCCTGCTCGGACAACTCGGTCACATGGGACAGGTCGTTGAGGGCGGCCACCAGCACGTCGGTCACGCGCGTGCCCGCCGGCGCCACCATCCGGCCGGACTTGGTCGTGAAATTCTCGCTCAAGACGTCGCCGACGGCGACGTCCTGCCAATTTACCGTAATCGCACGCTGGCCCGACGCGATGGCGACGTCGCCCGCGCGGATGACCGCCACGAGGCTTTCGGCCATCCGCCCGACGTCGGTTTCCAGCGTCGCGGCGTCGAGTTCGGGGATGATGAGCATGCGGTAGACGTCGGGCGTCTTCGCCTTGATCAGCATCGCCATCGCGCGCACGACGCGCTCGTAGATCGATTTCTGGCTGACGGGCTTGGCGACGAAGCCGTGCGCGTCGAGGGCGATGGCGGCACCGATCAGCGCCTCGTCCGAATGGGCGGACATGATGACGACCGGCAGGTCGCGACGCGCCATCGACAGGCCGGAGCGGATGGCCTTCAGCATTTCCAGCCCGTTCATCGGCAACATGCGGATGTCGCTGATGACGATGTCGATATCCTTGCGGGTATGGACGATGCCCTGGAACATGTCCGGGCGCTGGCGCTTGAGCGCATCCAGCGAACTGCCCGACATCTGGTCGCCGATGCCCAGGATGGTCAGCGCCTCGAACCCGTCCGAGGCCTCGACGACTTGTGCGCCGTAGGCCTTGAGCCCCTGCGCG
>JAYRKO010000737.1:0-1659 GCA_041905745.1 Tagaea sp.
CAGCGCGCGCACGCGATCTGGCCGCGGCTCCAATCCGTGATCGGTATCGACGGCGAATTCCAGCGGACCGGCCATCTCAAGCTCGCGCGCAGTGATGCCGACATGGCCTCGCTGGAAGCCTATGCGCGCACGGCGACCTCGGCCGGCTTCGATCTGGGGCTCGAACTTCTCAGCCGCGCGGCATTGCGCGCGCGGTTCCCGTGGATATCCGAGGACGTCGTCGGCGGTTCGCTGTGTCCCGGCGACGGACAGGCCAATCCGCGCCTCGTCGCCGCCGGGTTCGGCGTGGCCGCGCGGCGCGCGGGCGCGCAGGTGTTCGAGCGCACCGAAGTGACCGGGATCGCGCGGGGCGCCGCCGGGTTCGTCCTCGAAACCCGCGACGGCCCTGCATTGCGCGCGACGCGGGTCGTCAACTGCGCGGGCGCGTGGGCGGGGCCGTTCGCGGCTGCCTTCGGCGAAGACGTGCCGCTTTCGCGCATCTATCCCTCGATGATCGTCACGGAGCCGACGGCGCCGATGATGACGGTCAATATCGGCGTCGAAGGCGGCGGCATCTATGCCCGGCAGGTCGCGCGCGGCAACTGCGTGATCGGCGGCGAGCGCGGCCTGCCGCTCGAAGACCCGGATTTCTCTCGACCCACCGGTGCCGGTGCGCTCGCCATCATGAAGCGCGCGGCGACGGTCTTTCCGGCATTGCGCCACGCGCATGCGATCCGCTTCTGGGCCGGAACGGAAGGCGCGATGCCGGACCGCAATCCCGTCATCGGGTCGAGCGCCACGACACCCGGCCTCTTCCACGCCTTCGGCTTCACCGGTGCGGGATTCCAGATCGCGCCCGGCGTGGGCGAAGCGCTCGCCGAACTCGTCGACACCGGGCGAACGCAAACGCCGCTGGATGCGTTCTCGATAACGCGCTTCCTGTCGCGCGGCGATACGGCCGGCACGTAGGAACCGCTGCCGGCTTCGTGCGCGTTATCGATTTTCGCGCGCGATCCTTGCCGCCTCGCGCCCGGCGATGCGGCCCAGCCCCACCGCGGCGAGCAGGCCGTTGCCCGACAGATAGCCCCACACCGCCGGCCCGGAAACACCGCACGCCGTGCCGCCGGCAGCGAGCAGATTGGGCAGCGGCGTGCCGTCCGCCCGGCGCACGCGTGCGTCCGGTCCGACGACAAGGCCGCCTTGCGTATGGAACAACGCGCCGGTCACGCGCACGGCGAAATAGGGGGGTGCAAGCGGCGGCTTGCCGGTGAAACTCCGGCCGAACGGATCGACGGCCTTACCGGCCGCAAAGGCGCGGCATTCGGCAAGCGTCGCTTCGAGCGCGTCGGCGGGCAGGCCGAACGCCGCGGCAAGGGCGGGCGCATCCTCGAATCGGCGCACGGCGCCCGTTTCGAGCGCATTGCGATAGTCCTCGAACTGGCGCGCGGCCGCGTCGCAGCGGCCGTCGAACACGTTCACGGCCTGCCCGCCGGGTTGTGCGAGGACGGCGACGGATTGCTCGGAGTAGCCGTGGTGCTCGTTCGAGAAGCGTCGGCCCGACGCGTTCACCTGGATGCCGCCTTCCATCATCGTCGCCCAAGTGACGAGAATGCCGTGCGGAACCGCGACCGATCCGTGCCCCTGATAGGCGCCCATATGGCGCAATGCCCCGCCCAACGC
>JAYRKO010000079.1:0-8636 GCA_041905745.1 Tagaea sp.
GCGACCATCCGCGCCGTACCATCGCGGGGGCCTCGTGGAAGCGCCACGGCGCAACCATCGTGGTGAAGAAGCTCGACGATGCCGTGGCGCTGGTCGACGCGCTTGCGCCCGAACACCTGCAGCTGGCCGTCGCGCGGCCGGAGCGGCTGGCCGCGCGCGTGACGCACGCCGGCGCCATCTTCATGGGCCGCTATGCGCCCGAGGCGCTGGGCGACTATCTCGCCGGTCCCAACCACGTGCTGCCGACCTCGCGCGCGGCGCGCTTCTCCTCCGGGCTCGGCATCGACGCGTTCGTCAAGCGCACAACGCTCATCGGCGCGGATGCGGCCGGTCTCAACCTTCTGGCGCCGGCGGGCGAGGCGCTGGCGGAGGCCGAAGGCCTCGTCAGCCACGCCCGCTCGATGTCTTTGCGCACGACCCGCGCGAAAGGATAGGCCATGGACGGCTCCACGGAACGGCGCAACCGGATCTGCAAGATCGATCTCGACGAGCAGCTGCGCATCCGCCGGAACGCCGATATCGAGCACGAGCGCACCGTCGCGATCTTCGACCTGCTCGAGGAAAACAATTTCGAGCTTTCGGGCGACGCGCCGGGCCCCTACCACGTGACGCTGTCGATCGAGGACAGCCGGCTTGCCTTCGACGTGAAGACCGAGACGGGGCAGGCGCTCGAACGGCTGCTGCTGCCGCTCTCGCCCTTCCGCGGCGTCATCAAGGACTATTTCACGGTCTGCGAAAGCTACTACGACGCGATCAAGCGGCTTTCGCCTTCGCAGATCGAGGCGCTCGACATGGGGCGACGCGCCGTCCATAACGAGGGATCCGAGCTTCTGCGCGAACGCCTCGACGGGCGCATCGCGATGGACCTCAACACCGCGCGTCGGCTGTTCACGCTGATCTGCGTCCTCCACATCCGGGCCTGACGGCAGCGCCGCACGCATGCCGGACAAGGTCAGCAGCGTCCTGTTCTGCTGCACGCTCAACTCGGTTCGTTCGCCGATGGCCGAGGGGCTTGCCAAGCGCCTGCTCGGCACGCGCGTCTATGTCGACTCGGCCGGCGTGAAGCGCCAGCCTGTCGATCCCTTCGTGATCGCCGCCCTCGACGAGATCGGCGTCGACATCCATCGCCACAAAGCCAAGACCCTCGACGAGCTGCACGACAGCTCGTTCGACGTGATCGTGACGCTGAGCCCGGAAGCCCACCACAAGGCCCTGGAACTGACCCTGATCATGGCCTGCGAGGTGGAATACTGGCCCACCTTCGATCCCGCGCTGATCGAGGAGGGCAGCCGCGAGGCCCGCATGGACGGCTATCGGCAGCTTCGCGACCAGCTCAAGGACCGCATTTTGCGGCGTTTCCCCGAGTCCGCGCAGGACTTCGCACCGGGCCCGCGCGCCTAAGGGCTTGACCCGGAGGCCGCAAGGGGCCAATTTCCCGGCACTTTTTGGCGCCGCCCCTTGCGGCGCCCCATCCCGGCGGAGGCCCATGGCGAAGGAAGGTCTGATCGAGTTCTCGGGCGTGGTGCAGGAACTGCTGCCCAACGCGATGTTCCGCGTGAAGCTCGACAACAACCACGAAGTGCTTGCGCACACGTCGGGCAAGATGCGCAAGAACCGCATCCGCGTGCTGGCCGGCGACCGCGTCAACGTCGAGATGACGCCCTACGATCTGACCAAGGGTCGGATCACCTTCCGCTTCAAGTAAGGCGGCACTTCGTGGCCGCGCCGCTCGTCCTTGCATCGGCGAGCCCGCGCCGGCGCGAACTGCTCGCGCAGATCGGTCTCGTGCCGGTCGCGATCGATCCGGCCGAGATCGACGAAACTCCGCTTGCCGGCGAGACCGGCCCCAACCTTGCCGAACGGCTCGCGCGCGCGAAGGCGGCTGCGGTCGCCGCGCGCCGGCCCGATGCGCTGGTGCTTGCCGCCGACACGGTCGTGGCCTGCGGCCGACGCATCCTGCCCAAGGCCGAAACGGAAGACGAGGCGCGCGCCTGCCTTGCGCTGCTGTCGGGGCGGCGCCACCGCGTTCATGGCGGCATCTGCGTCGCGGCACCCGGGCGCAAGCCCGTCGTGCGCGTGTCGACCACCATCGTGACCTTCAAGCGCCTGTCGGATGCCGAGATCGACGCCTATCTCGCGAGCGGCGAGTGGAAGGGCAAGGCCGGCGGCTACGCGATCCAGGGACGCGCAGCGGCGCTGATCCGCTTCGTGTCGGGCAGCTATTCGAACGTCGTCGGGCTCGACCTGTTCGCGAGCGCGCAGATGCTGGCAGGTGCGACATGAGGGCGCCGGTCGAGGAAATCCTGATCGAGGCGGGCCCCGCGGGCTTCCTTGCCGTCGCGGTCGCGGGCGGGCAGGCGGTCGACATCTCGCGCGAACCGGCCGACCGGCGACTTGCGCCGGGCAGCGTGCATGCCGCGCGCGTCGCGCGCATCGTGCCGCAGGTGGGCGCCATCCTCGATCTCGAAGGCGGGCTCAAGGCGCTGCTCGATCTTGCCGGCGGCCGCACGCCCGCACAGGGCGAGATCCTGCGCGTGCAGATCGTCGAACCGCCGTCGGGCGACAAGCTCGCGCGCGCGGCGGCACGCGTGACGCTCGCCGGGCGCTACGCGCTGGTGGTGCCGGGCGGCAGGAAGCCAAGCATTTCCAAGCGCACCGCGGCGCCCAAGCGCGAGATGCTGCAAGGCCTTGCGGGCCGACTGCATGTCGAGGGCGAGGGACTGGTCCTGCGTGCGGGTGCCGCCTATGCCGAGCCGGCCGCAGTCGAGGTGGAAGTGGCGCGGCTGCGTGCGCTGGGCGCCGGGCTCGTTGCGGGCGACGCGCCCAAGCTGCTGCTCGCCGACGATCCCTTCGCGGCGATCGCGCGCACGCTCGCCCCGCAGGACGAGCCGGCCATCGTGTGCAGCACGCACGAGATCGCCACGGCTGCGCGCCTCGGTCTCAAGGCGCATTTTCCCGAACTCGTCGCCATGGTCGTCCACCAGCGCGACGGCGGCTCTGTCTTCGAGCGCCACGGCGTGTCCGACACGCTCGGCACGCTGGAACACGCGCGCGTCGACTTGCCCGGCGGCGCGTGGCTGTCGA
This sequence comes from Tagaea sp., assembly GCA_041905745.1. Classification (GTDB taxonomy): domain Bacteria; phylum Pseudomonadota; class Alphaproteobacteria; order CACIAM-22H2; family CACIAM-22H2; genus Tagaea. The sequence goes on from JAYRKO010000079.1 coordinate 3,085, forward strand.
TCGAGCCGACGGCCGCCCTCGTCGCGATCGACGTCAATCTCGGCAACGCCACGGCCGAGCCGGTTACGGTCGACGTCGCTGCCGCGCGCGAGGTCGCGCGCCAGCTGCGCCTGCGCGATCTGGGTGGGCTCGTCGTCGTCGATTTCCTGCGCGTCGCGAAGCCGGGCGAGCGCGCGCGCATCGTCGAGGCGCTGAAGCGCGCGAGCGCTTCCGACCGGCGGCGCGTGGACGTGCTGGGCTACACGGCCGGCGGCACGGTCGAGCTCACGCGCTCGCGTTCGCGCGGCGGCGCGCTGGACTAGCGGACGCGCGCGATGTCGCAGGTCGTGAAGCTCGAACGCAAGCCGCCCAAGCCGGTCTGCCCGATGTGCAAGCGCGCTTCGGTCGCCGCGTACCGGCCGTTCTGCTCGCCGCGCTGCAAGGACGAGGACATGCGTCGCTGGCTCGAAGGCGGCTACCGCATTCCCACTTCGGAGGTGCCGGGCGGCGAGGAGGAGGGGGCGTGAAGGCGTTGCCCGAATTCGTGCGCCACTGCGTCGACCTGCTGCGCGCGGCGGGCGCGGTCGAACCGCGCCGGATGTTCGGCAGTTGGGGGCTTTTCTACCGCGACCGGATGTGCGCGATCGTCTCGGACGAAATACTGTATCTGAAGGCCGACGACGCGAACCGCCCGGCATTCGAGCGGGAAGGGCTCGCTCCTTTCACCTACACGCACAAGGACGGGCGCGCGATCGATCTTCCCTACCGGCAGGCGCCGCCCGACGCGATGGAAGACCCGACCGAGATGCGGCCCTGGGCGCAGGGCGCCATCGACGCGGCGCTGCGCGCACCGGCACCGAAGCCGAAGAAGGGCGGTACGCGGCCGGCGGGCGCCCTCAATCTCGGCCCGAAGAGCGAGGCATGGCTCGCCGAGGCGGGCATCCATACGCAGAGCGAGCTGCGCAAGGTCGGTGCCGCGAAAGCCTATGCGATGGTCAAGCGCGCCAACCCGCGCGCGGCAAGCCGCAACCTGCTCCATGCGCTTCACGGCGCCATCGCCGGCGTGCGCTGGGACAGGATCGACGCGGCCACGAAAAAGCGCCTCGACGCGGAGGCTGCCGACGCCCTCAAGCGGCTGGAATCGAAAGCGAAGTCGGGTACGGGAAAGGGTCCGGTCAGGCGTTGACACGCCGCCGACGCCTCTCTATAAGCGCGGTCGGTCGCATTGCCCGGTGCCCAGGTAGCTCAGTTGGTAGAGCATGCGATTGAAAATTGCAGTGTCGCTGGTTCGATTCCGGCCCTGGGCACCACTTTCCCTTCAAAGTTCATCCTGTAAATCTTCGTGATCGCCGCATTGACGCCCCGATCGGGCGCCACCATATGCGCCGCACGAGGAAACAACGGAGCGACGCCGCCATGACACCCGAAGAAAAGAAGATGATCGGCGACCTGTTCGAGCGCATCCGCGCGAACCAGGAACCCGAGGCGCAGAAGGACCGCGAGGCGACGGCCTTCATCGGCGAAGCGGCGCGCAAGGATCCCGGTGCTGTCTACACGCTCGTCCAGATGGCGCTGGTACAGGAGCATGCGCTGAAGCTCGCCGACGAGCGGATCCGCGAACTGGAAGCGAAGGCGGGCCCCGCGGCCGAGACGCCGGCGCCCAAGCGCAGTTTCATGGACGGACTCCTTCCCAATTCGCCATGGGCCCGCAAGACGTCGGTGCCCTCCGCGGGCGCGGGTACGCCGATGGTGAAGCCCGGCCTGTTCGGCGGCGGTGCGCTGCAGCCCGCGACGGCACCCGCCGGCGGCTCGTTCCTGCGCTCGGCCTTCTCGACCGCGGCGGGCATTGCGGGCGGCATGCTGCTGTTCGAAGCGGTGCGCGGCCTGATGGCGGGAAGCGGCGGCGCGTTCGCGGCCTCGGCGCAGGCGGCGGCCCCCGTCGAGCCGGCGCTGCCGCCTGCGCCGGAAATGGCGCCGCGCGAGTCGGCCGACGATTACGCGACCCGGAATGGTCCGGACGACGATCAATCTTTCGACCACAATGACGGTACGGATTTCGCGAGCGACGACGGCGGCGACTACGGTGGCAGCATGGACGCCTGATTAGCGCGCGTCTTTCGACACTTAGTGCGGCGCGCAATACCGGCGCGCCGCACGATGGATCGCCACCGAATTGGAAATTTTACGGTTTTGACTACAGTGTCGAATGTTGTAAAGCCGGTTATTGTAAACTATATTGCTTACAATCTGTAGATACGAACCGCCAATCGCGAGTGGCCACAATGAACGATCTCCGCAATTCCGCCGCCGATCTTTTCGACCGGGTCGAACGGCTTCTCCACAATCTCGCGTTCGCCAGCGGCCTCAATCCTGCCCAGTGGAGCGCGCTGCGCTACCTGTCGGGGGCCGAGGACGGGGCGCGCACCGTGACGGCGTTCGCCCGCCACCACCGCACGACCAAGCCCGCCGCGTCGAAGACGATCGACGCGCTGGTGCGCAAGGCGCTGGTGCGCAAGCTGTCGATCCCCGGTGACCGTCGCGCGCAGCGCCTCGACCTGACCGGCAAGGCGCAGAAGCGGCTGGGCCAGGATCCGCGCAACCTGCTCCGCAAGGCGGTGGGCACGCTCGGCCGCTCCGACATGGCCTCGCTCGTGCGTTCGCTGGAGACCGTTGCCGCCGGCATCGGTGCCGGTGCGGACCGCGCGCACAAGGCGAACGGAAAGGCCCGCCGCGGCCGCTAAGGCCTTAAGGCGTCGTGCAAAGGGCAGGTTTTGCGCGACCTGCCCGCCGTTTGCTAGAATCGAACGAGGTGACGAATCGGTCGTCTTCCGGTGTCCAGCCGGACGGCGGCCGCTGGAGACATGCGTCATGCGCATTCGCGACGATTACCGGACCCTGACCGGCGCCGAAAAGGCGTCGATCCTGCTCCTGTCGCTGGGCGAAGAGGTCGCCTCCAAGCTCTTCGCGCTGATGAGCGACGACGAGATCAAGGAACTCTCGCAGACCATGTCGACGCTCGGCACGGTCAATTCCTCGATCATCGAACGTCTCATCGTCGAATTCGCCGACCAGATCGCGGCGACGGGCTCGCTCGTCGGCACGTTCGATTCGACCGAACGCCTGCTCGGCAAGGTTCTCGACAAGAACCGCGTCGCCAACATCATGGAAGACATCCGCGGCCCCGCCGGCCGCACGATGTGGGACAAGCTCGGCAACGTCAACGAAGCCGTCCTCGCCAACTACCTCAAGAACGAATATCCGCAGACCGTCGCGGTCGTGCTCGCCAAGATCCGCCCCGACCATGCCGCGCGCGTGCTGGGCACGCTGCCGGAGGCCTTCGCGATGGAAGTCGTCATGCGCATGCTGCGCATGGAGACGGTGCAGAAGGAAGTCCTCGACGACGTCGAGCGCGTGCTGCGCAACGAGTTCATGTCGAACCTTGCCAAGACCAGCCGCAAGGACACGCACGAACTGATGGCGGAAATCTTCAACTCGCTCGACCGCCAGACCGAGGCGCGCTTCACGACCGCGCTCGAAGAACGCAACCGCGACAGCGCCGAGAAGATCAAGGCGCTGATGTTCAAGTTCGAGGATCTCGGGCGCTTGGACCCCGGCGGCGTGCAGACGCTGCTGCGCGCGGTCGACAAGGGCAAGCTCGCCATCGCGATGAAGGGTGCGAACGAACAGGTGCGCGACCTGTTCTTCTCCAACATGTCCGAACGCGCGGGCAAGATGCTCAAGGAAGAGATCGAGGCGCTGGGCCCCGTGCGCGCCAAGGACGTGGCCGAGGCGCAGACCGCGATGGTCAACGTCGCCAAGGAACTCGCCGCGAAGGACGAGATCGTCCTGTCGAAGGGCGGGGCCGGCGGCGAGGACGATCTTATCTACTGACCGGCGTTTGTCCGCCGCCGGTGGATCACGCAACAATGCGCAACGGTAACCTATTTAAGCCGTTGATTTCGAAGGCCGGTAACCTCAATCGCGTTTTTCGCGACGTTTGTATTTTTCCGCCGGTTCGTGGTGCGATTTCAACGCGTTGAAATGCGCAACCACGTCCGGAACGGTTACCTGTCTATTCACCTGTCAAACAGCACACGGCCGTAGTCTTCGCGACCGATGATGTGATTATAGGCTGCATGAGGAATATATACAATTATAAGTACAAATGTAGGAAACTGAAAAAGTCGTGGATGCCCGCAACAAGTGCGGGCATGACGGTCTCTCTATCCGTCGTGCCGAACGCGCGTCCGCTTATCCCTTCAGCACGAAGCCGTAGCGCGCGAGGCTGGGGTCGGCACCATCCCTGAGATACGCGGCCTTGACCGTGCTGACCGCATCGGTTTCGAGGCCGGCCTTCGTCACGTCGTATTTGTACATCTTCGCGGAGTTCATGCCGAAGATCGCGGTCTTGACGGGGCCGTCGGCCGCACCCAGCGGCGCGTAGCCGTATTTCTTCTGCATGTCCTCGGGGATTTCGAGGCGGCGCAGCGCCTCGATCTGCCATTGCGGCGCGCCGGTCCAGATCGCATCCGTTCCCCAGATGACGTGATCGACGCCCAACCCCTTCACGAGCATGCCCATCATCGCCGCGCACAGGCGCGGTTCGACGACGGTGCTCTGCGCGAAGATCTGGCCGAGATCGCCGTAGACGTTGCTCACGCCGTATTTCGCCGGGATCTCGGCGAGGTCGCTGACCCATTCGACGCGGCCCGTCTCCTCGAACTGCCTGAGGCCTGCGCCCGCGTTGCTGCCCGACGCCCAGCGATAGGCGGAGTGGTAGATGACGAAATTGATCTGCGGCCAGTCCTTCGCCGCCTTGCCGACGTCGTCCACGCGCGCGAAGGGCATGAGATGCGGATACTGCGCCTCGACCGACGGCGGATAGAGGCCTTTGTGGACGCACACGATGTTGTGTCCGGCCTTCAGGATCTTCTCGTAGAAGGGATAGAGCAGCTTCTCGTCGTCGAGCCGCCAGGGATGGCGGGCGAGCTGCTTGTTCGTGTTGTCGCCGACCGTGTAGCCCTTCCACGAATCCGGCTTGTTGAGCGCGATGTCCTCGTCGACCTTGTCCATCCAGCCGGGCGTGCCGGGCATGAAGATGGCGTGGGACAGGCAGCGCTTGGTGCCGGCGGCGGCGTTCACGCTGTCGCGCGCCTTGCGTTTCATTTCGTTGGTCAGGAACCAGTCGCGCGGATCTTCCGAGCCCGAGCCGCTGATGAGCGCCACCTTCGTGTCGCTGTCGAGGAAGATCTCCTTGAACCAGTTCGGGTACTTGAGGTCGTCGAGCGTCTGCGGCTTGCCGGCGAGCTTGGGGTTCCAGCCGGCCTGACCCACCGCCTCGCGCGCGCGCACGAAGCCCTGCAGGCGCGTGTCGTCGCGCAGGAAGTGCGTGTGCACGTCCATGACGAACTGGCCCGCCAGTCCCTGCGCGCGCTGTTGCGCAAGCTCGACGCTGGCCGCTTCGGCCGGGCTGGCGCCGTAGAGCGGCCCGTACACTTCGTTCATCGCGACGAACGCGGCGGCCATGCCGGCCGAGGTCTTGAAGAACTGCCGGCGCGACAGCCCGTTCTTCG
>JAYRKO010000080.1:0-8583 GCA_041905745.1 Tagaea sp.
TCGTTCCTGGGCGTGGGCGTCCCGCCGACCGAGCCGTCGCTCGGCACGCTCATCCGCATCGGCAACAACTTCCTGTTTTCCGGCGAATGGTGGATCACCGTCTTTCCGGGGGCCGCACTGGTCGTCATGGTGCTGGCCGTGAACCTTCTGGGCGACTGGTTGCGCGACGCCCTCAACCCGAAGCTCCGCTGATGGCCGAGTCCCGCCCTCTCTTGGAAGTGCGCAACCTGCGCGTCGAATTCCCGACGCGCCGCGGCACGCTCGTGGCGGTCGACGACGTTTCGTTCGACATCGCGCCGGGCGAAGTGCTGGGCGTGGTGGGCGAATCCGGCGCCGGCAAGTCGATGACGGGGGCCGCCATCATCGGCCTGCTGGAGCCGCCGGGGCGCATCGCGGGCGGCGAGATCCGCCTAGACGGGCGGCGCATCGACGACCTGCCGTACGAGAAGATGCGCCGCGTGCGCGGGCGGGAGATCGGCGCGATCTTCCAGGATCCGCTCACCTCGCTCAATCCGCTCTATACGGTCGGCCGCCAGCTCGTCGAAACGATTCTTGCCCATCTCGATTTGAGCGAGAAGGCCGCGCGCGAGCGCGCACTGCAGCTGCTGCAGGATGTCGGCATCCCGGCGGCCGATCGGCGCATCGACCATTATCCGCACCAGTTCTCCGGCGGCATGCGCCAGCGCGTGGTGATCGCGCTCGCCTTGTGCGCGAACCCGCGCCTGATCGTCGCCGACGAACCGACGACGGCCCTCGACGTGTCGATCCAGGCGCAGATCATCACGCTCATCAAGCGGTTGTGCCGCGAGCACGGCACGGCCGTGATGCTGGTGACGCACGACATGGGCGTCATCGCCGAGACGGCCGACCGCGTCGCGGTGATGTACGCCGGGCGCATCGCCGAGATCGGCCCGGTGCGCGACGTGATCGCGCGCGCGCGCCATCCCTATACCGAAGGGCTGATGGGCTCGATCCCGAAGATCGGCGAGGCCGGCGGGCGGCTGGCGCAGATCGACGGGGCGATGCCGCGGCTCGCCGCCATCCCGAAAGGCTGCGCGTTCAATCCGCGCTGCGCCAAGGCGTTCGCGCGCTGCCGCGTCGAGCGGCCCGATCCGATCGCGACGGGCGCCGGCCGCGCGGCGTGCTGGCTCTACGATCCGGCGCAAGGGGGGCCGCGATGAGCGCCGCGCCGGCCGCACCGCTCGTCGTCGCGCGCGATCTCGCGCGGCATTTCGACGTGTCGAAGCCGCTGCTCAACCGCGTCCTCGAAGGCGTGCCGCGCCAGGTCCTGCGCGCGGTCGACGGCGTCGATTTCGAGATCCGCAAGGGCGAGACGCTGTCGCTGGTGGGCGAGTCCGGCTGCGGCAAGTCGACCGTCGCGCGGCTCGTGGTCGGGCTCTACCGCCCGTCGCGCGGTGCGGTCGTCTTCGACGGCACGGACATGGCCGCCCTGTCGACGCGCAGCGAAGCCGAGCGCGTGCGCCGCCGCTTCCAGATGATCTTCCAGGATCCGTACGCCTCGCTCAATCCGCGCTGGCGCGTCGGGCGCATCGTGGCCGAGCCTATCGTCGCGCACGGACTGATGACCGACAGGGCCGCCATCCGCGCGCGGGTGGACGAGCTGCTCGCCCATGTCGGCCTGTCGCCCGCCGACCGCGACCGGTTCCCGCACGAATTCTCAGGCGGGCAGCGCCAACGCATCTCGATCGCGCGCGCCCTGTCGTCCAATCCGGAATTCCTCGTCTGCGACGAGCCCACCTCGGCGCTCGACGTCTCAGTGCAGGCGCAGATCCTGAACCTGATGAAGGCGCTGCAGCGCGAGCTGGGGCTCACGTATCTCTTCATCAGCCACAATCTCGCGGTCGTCCACTACATCTCCGACCGCGTGGGCGTGATGTATCTGGGCAAGCTCGTCGAGATCGGCGACGTGAAGACGATCTTCGCGCATCCGCAGCATCCCTATACGCGCATGCTGCTCGATGCGATCCCGGATCTGGAGATGACGGGCCGCCCGCGCACGCCGGTGGCGGGCGAGGTGCCCAATCCCATCGACCCGCCGTCGGGCTGCACGTTCCACCCGCGCTGCCCGCTCGCGACCGAGCGCTGCCGGCGCGAGGCACCCGCCGCGCGCCCCGCACCGACGGGCGCGCGCGTCGCCTGCCATGCGGTCGAGGAAGGGCGCCTGCCGCCCCGCTAGGTCCGGCGCACCGGCGGGAAAACGCCCAGCACCGTCGCGCAGCCCAGCACGATGGCGAACGCACCGGCGATCTGCACGGGCCCGAGCCGTTCGCCGAGGAACAGCGCGCCCACGAGCACGGCCACCAGCGTCACCGCGAATTCCACGCTGATCGCGCGCGTGGCACCGATCCCCGCGACGAGCCGGAAATAGACCACGTAGGCGACCGCACTCATCGCACCGCCGAGGACCAGCAGGTAGCCGAAATCGGCGAGCGAGGGCATGCCCGGCACGGGCACGAAGGCCAGCAGCGGCAGCGTCATCGCGCCGCCGGCCGCGAACGCGCCCGTCGTGATCTCGATCGAGCTCGTGCCGCGCAGTTTCGCGTTCGCGTAGTTGCTGCCGAAGGCCGCCGCGAAGGCCGACAGGATCGAGGCGGCGCAGCCGCCGACGAAGGCGGCGTCAACGGGCACAGACGGGAAGCCGACGAGAAGGACGATGCCGCCGAAGCCCGCGACGAGGCCGGCGGCGCCGCGCCGCCCGATGCGTTCGGTTCCCCAGATGCGGCCGATCAGCATCGAGAAGAGCGGGATCGTCGCGACGAGGATCGCGGCCATCGCCGTACCGATGAGGGGTGTGGCGATCGAAAGCCCGACGAGCTGAGCGGCGACGGTCGTGGCTCCCACGATTGCGAAGTGCCGCCAGCCGGCGGAAAAGGCGAGACGGCGGCCGAACAGGCGCGCGAGCACGCCGAGAACGGCGGCGGCGAGCAGCGCGCGCAACGAGACGGCGCCCGCCCAGCCGAACGCCGCGACCACGCGCAGCAGCACGACGAACGACAGGCCCCAGACGAGGGCGAGAAAGACGTAGGCGGCGGCGTCGCGCGGCTTCACGTCGGACGCCGGCCGCGATCAGATGCGACGGGTGGCGAAGCCGCCGGCGGCAAGGTCGGCCACCAATGCGTCGCCCGCCGCGCGGTCGACGACCTCGATGGTCGTGTCCACGGTCACGCTCTTGGCCGATTTTTCGGTGAAGATGCGCTGGTGTTCGATCTCCACGATGTTGCCGCCCGCCGCACCGATGCGCCGGGCCAGTTCGGCCAGTGCGCCCGGCCGGTCGGCGATGTCGACGCTGAGGCGCACGAGCCGCCCGTCGCGCGCCAGCCCGCGCAGCAGCACGCTCGACAAAACGCGCGTGTCGATGTTGCCGCCGCACAGGACGAGGCCGATCTTGCGTCCGCGGAAACGGTCGGGATGCGCCAGCACGGCCGCGAGGCCCGCGGCACCCGCACCTTCCGAGACGGTTTTCTCGATTTCGATCAGCAGCACGATCGCGCGCTCGACGTCGAGCTCGTCGACGACCAGCACCTCGCGCACGTCGCGCTCGATGACGGGCCAGGTCAGCTTGCCGATTTCGGCGACGGCGATGCCCTCGGCGATCGTCGGCCCGCCGGTGCGCACCGGTTGTCCCGCCTTGCGCTGGGCGGCCGCCGCGAAGGCGGAAACCTCGACCCCGTAGATGTCGATACCCGGGCGTGCGGCCTGCGCGGCGATCGCGCAGCCCGCGATCATGCCGCCGCCGCCGACGGGGATCACCAGCGCGTCGAGATCCGGCACGTCGGCCAGCATTTCCAGCGCTAGCGTGCCCTGGCCCGCGATGATCGCCGGATCGTCATAGGGATGGACGAAGACGAGCGATTCCTTTTCCGCCAGCGCGCGCGCGAACGCCGCGGCCTCGGCGAGCGTCTCGCCCTCGAGGATCACGCGTGCGCCGTGGTCGCGCGTGCGCGCCACCTTCGCGTTGGGCGTGGCCTTGGGCATCACGATGGTCGCCGCGATGCCGAGCCGGCTGGCGTGGTAGGCGACGGCCTGCGCGTGGTTGCCGGCGGACATGGCGATGACGCCGCGCCGCCGCTCGTCGGCCGTAAGCTGGGCGAGCTTGTTGAGCGCGCCGCGTTCCTTGAACGAGGCGACGAACTGGTGGTTCTCGAACTTGATCCAGACGTCGGCGCCGGCGATCTGCGAGAGCGTGCCCGAGCGCAGGGTGGGCGTTCGCAGCACGCGGCCCGCGATGCGCTTTGCCGCGGCTTCGACGTCGGCGGGGGTAACGGTGTCGGTCATGTGCGGCCGTAGCTGTCTTCCAGGCGAACGATGTCGTCCTCGCCGAGATAGCCGCCCGACTGGACCTCGACGATGCGCAGCGGCTCGCTGCCCGGATTTTCGAGCCGGTGGACGCAGCCCACGGGGATGTAGACCGACATGTTTTCGCGCAGGATCAGCACGTCCTCGTCGCGCGTGACGCGCGCCGTGCCGCTGACGACGACCCAGTGCTCGGCGCGCTGCGCGTGCTTCTGGAGCGAGATCTTGGCGCCCGGCTTCACCATGATGTGCTTGACCTGATGGCGCGCGCCGAGATCGACGGTCTGGTAGGTGCCCCACGGGCGGTAGACGACGGGATGCGCGCTCGCCTCGCTGCGGCCGGCGGCCTTCAGGCGGTCGACGATCTTCTTCACTTCCTGCGCGCGGTCCATGGCGGCGACCATGACGACGTCCTTGGTGGCGACGACGACGAGATTGTCCACACCCACCGTCGCGACGAGGCGGTCCTCGCTGCGCAGGTAGGAATTGGTCGTGTCGCTCGCGATCACGTCGCCCTGGACGACGTTGCCCGCGGCGTCGCGTTCGCCGATTTCCCACAGCGCGTTCCACGCGCCCACGTCCGACCAGCCGAGGCGGGCCGGCACGACGGCCGATTTTTTCGTGCGCTCGGCGACCGCGTAGTCGATCGATTTCGACGGCGCCTTCTCGAAGGCCGCGCGGTCGAGGCGCACGAAATCGAGATCGCGGCGCGCACCTTCCAGCGCCGTGCGTGCCGCCGTCGCGATCGCGGGTTCGTGGACGGCAAGTTCGTCGAGATAGGCACCGGCGCCGAACATGAACATGCCCGAGTTCCACGCCCAGCCGCCCTCGGCGAGATAGCCCTTGGCGGTCGCGAGGTCCGGCTTTTCGACGAAGCGGTCGACCGCGTAGACGCCCGCGATGCCCGCCAGCGCGCTGCCGCGCCGGATGTAGCCGTAGCCGGTTTCGGGCGCTTCGGGATCGATGCCGAAGGTGACGATCCGGCCGGCGTCGACCGCAAGGCGCGCGGTTTCGACCGCCGCACGGAAGGCAGCCAGGTCGCGCACGACATGGTCCGACGGCAGCAGCATCATCGTTTCGCCGCGGTCGATGAGGCAGGCGGCGGCGGCCGCCGCGGCGGCCGTGTTGCGGCCCACGGGTTCGAGCAGGATCGCGCGCGGGGCGATGCCGATGGCGCGCAGCTGTTCGGCGATGATGAAGCGGTGTTCCTCGTTGCACACGACGACCGGCGCGCCGAACGGCGCGCCCGAGGCGCGCGCGGCGGTTTCCTGGATCATCGTGCGGGGCCCGGCCAGCGCCAGCAGCTGCTTGGGGTACAGCTCGCGCGACAGCGGCCACAGCCGCGTGCCGGCACCGCCCGACAGGATCACGGGCACGACCGGCCCGGAAGACGTCACCATTGCCGTTGCTCCTGCAATCTCAAGCCCTTGCTAGCCGAATTGGCGGCCGGTTGCCAGTCCGGGCCGCGCGATTGACGTGGATCATGGCGGGACCGGGCCGTCGGGGCCAAGCTTCCCGCATGAATCCTGAAATGGAGAACGCGATGACCACGCCTGCAATTCTCAAGAAATCCGACGCCCCCGCGACGGCTGCGGCGGGCTTGCGCGATCTGGTGGTCCATGTCGACGACGGGGCCGAGACCGAGGGGCGCGTCGCCTTTGCGGCGGCCTTCGCCCGCGCCCAAGGGGCCCATCTGGTGGCGGTCGCCACCCAGACCCCGCCTTACATTCCGGCCGCCGTCCGGGCCGAAGTGGGCGAGACATTCTTCGAGGCATGGCGCAAGACCAACGCCACGGCGACGGCCCGTCAGGCCGAACGGGCGGCTGTCGCCGGCCGGGCCGAAGGGGTCGAAATCGAATTCCGCACGGTCGAGGGCCAGCCGGAAGACACGCTGCTCGTCCACGCGCGCCATGCCGACCTGACGATCCTGAGCCAGGCCGCCGGTCCCGCCGCGGCCGAGCAGACGCGCACGATCGAGGCGCTGCTGTTCGGGTCGGGCCGGCCGATCCTGCTGGTTCCCGCCGCCGGCCGCTACACGGCCCCGGGCCGCCACGTGCTGGTCGCGTGGAACGGCAGCCGCGAGGCCGCGCGCGCGGTCGCCGACGCGATGCCCGTCCTGCAGCGCGCCCAGCACGTGACGGTGCTGAGTGCGGATCCCGCCGGTGCCGCGCGCCGCGTGCCGGGGGCGGACATCGCGCTGCATCTCGCGCGCCACGGCGTCAAGGTTGCGACGAGCACGACCTATGCCGGCGACATCGGCATCGGCGATGCACTTCTCAACCGCGCGACCGATCTGGGCGCCGACATGCTGGTGATGGGCGGCTACGGCCACAGCCGCACGCGCGAAGCGATCTTCGGCGGCGCCACGCGTCACGTGCTGGAGCACATGACGCTGCCGGTCTTCATGTCGCATTGAGGCGGCGACGCGGGTCGAGGCGTTCCTGCAGGGCGTCGGCGAGGAGATTCGTCGCCGCGACGACCAGCAGGATCGCCAGACCCGGCCACAGCGCCAGCCACGGCGCCTGCCAGATCGTTTCCTGCGCGCCGTTCAGCATGTTGCCCCAGCTCGGCAACGGCGGCTGGATGCCGAGGCCCAGGAACGACAGAACGCTTTCGAACAGGATCGTGCCGCCCACGGCAAGCGCCGTCGCCACGAGAATGGGCGCGGCACAGTTCGGCAGCACGTGGACGAGCGCCACGCGCAGCGGCGAGGCGCCCAACGCCGTCGCCGCGCGCACGAAATCGCGCGCCGCCAGCGACATCGCGGCCGCGCGCACGAGCCTTGCGACCTTGGGCCAGCCGAACGCCGCCACGATGGCGACGATGCGAACGAGCCCCCCGCCGTCGCCGGCGGGCAGGCCGAGCTTGGCGGGATCGGCCGCGGCCAGCACGATCAGCACCGGCAGCACGGGCAGCGACAGGACGGCGTCGGTCGCGCGCATCAGGAAGGCGTCGGTCCGTCCGCCGGCGTAGCCGGCAAGAAGCCCGATCGCCGTGCCGACCAGCGAGGCGGCAAGGGCCGCGCAAAGCCCGACCGTCAGCGAGACGCGTGCACCGAAGGCAAGCCGCAGCGCCACGTCGCGGCCCAGTTCGTCGGTGCCCAGTGGATGGGACAGGCTCGGCGGCGCGTAGCGCAACGCAAGATCGACCGCCGCCGGATCGTGGCCGACGAGAACGGCAACGAGCGGTGCGCCCAGTGCGGCGAGGGCGGCGGCGCCGAGGATGGCGAGCGCGAAGGCGAGCTTCGCGTTCACGCGTCGTCCTCCCCGCGCGCCGCACCCACGCGCGGATCGAGCAGCGCATAGACGAGATCGGCCGCGAAATTGGCACCCACGACGAGGACCGAGGCCATCAGCAGGCAGGCGAGCGCCAGATTGAAGTCGCTCGCCATGATCGCGTCGTAGATGAGCTTGCCCATTCCGGGATAGGCGAAGATCGTCTCGGTCACCAGTGCCCCGGAGAAAAGCCCGCCGAAGCCCAGTGCTGCTACCGTCGCCACGGGGACGAGCGCGTTGCGCAACGCGTGGCCCAGCACGACGCGCAGTTCCGACGCACCCTTGGCGCGCGCGGTGCGGATCCAGTCCTGCGCCAGTGCCTCGCTTGCCGCCGCGCGCATGTGGCGCGCGTATTCGCCGGCTTCGACCAGGGCGAGTGTTGCCACCGGCAGGATCAGCGCTTCGACCCGCGCCCAGAAGCCGTCCGCACCGGGCGGGGGCAGGGCACTTGCCGGCAGCCAGCCGAGCACGACCGCGAACAGTACGATGAGCAGCAGCCCCAGCCAGAAGGTCGGCACGGCCGCCGAAACGAACGCAAACGCGTTGATCGCCGCGTCGAGCTTGCCGCCGCGCCGCGCCGCGGCGAGAAGACCCAGCGGCAGGCCTAATGCCAGCGCCAGCGCGAAGGCCGCGAGCATCAGGGCCGCCGTGTTGGCGAGATAGGGGCCGAGCGTTTCGAGGACGGGCTTCGAGAACATCCGGCTGTAGCCGAGATCCCCGCGCAGGAAGCCCGCGAGCCATTCGCCGTAGCGTTCGACGAGCGGCCGGTCGACGCCGTAGAGCGCGCGCAGCCGCTTCACGTCTTCCGGCGTCACGTTGGGATTGCCCGAGGCCATCAGGTCGACCGGATCGCCCGGCATCAGCCCCAGCAGCATGTAGATCGCGAAGCTCGCCGCGAGCAGGACGAGCACGCCCTGCAACGCGCGAAGGCCCGCGTGGCGGATCACCGCGGCCGCCAGTGTTCGACGCGCAGCGTCGAATAGTACTGGTGGCC
>JAYRKO010000738.1:0-1648 GCA_041905745.1 Tagaea sp.
GCACCGTCAGCACGAGGTCGACCTCGTTGAGGCCGGAGAGCCCCTTGACGTCGAGCCGGCCGCGCGTGCGGTCGGCGATCAGCGCCATGCCCGGCAGGCCGAGCGAGGCGATGTCGAGCGTGTCGGAGATGATCGCTTCGATCATCACGTCGGACGAGCGGAACGTGCTCCATTCCACCTTCGTCTTCAGGCCCGCGCGATCGAGGTGCTTCTCGATCGTCTTCAGGTCCTCCATCAGGATCTGCTGCAGGTAGCCGATGCCGAACTGCTTGGAGACGCGCAGCGTGTCCACTTCGGCCCCGGCGGGCCGGGCCAGTCCCAGAACGAGCGCGAATGCCAACGTCGCCAGAAGACGCATCGCCGATTCCTCCCGTTTGTCCGCCTGCGGCTTTCGGTGCCGTCGTTGCGGGTTTTGCGGCCGGAACCATAGCACGAAGCCGTCGGCGCCCTATATAGTCGGGGCCGCCATGCCCTACGCTTCCTTGCGCGATTTCATCGATCGTCTCGAAAAGGCCGGCCGCCTCGTGCGCGTCGCCGAGCCGGTCTCGACATTCCTCGAAATGACCGAGATCCAGACCCGCCTGCTCGCCGAGGGCGGGCCCGCGGTGCTGTTTGAAAAGCCGGTGCGCGCCGACGGCACGCCCTCGCCCATCCCGGTCCTCGTCAATCTCTTCGGCACGGTCGAACGCGTGGCCTGGGGCATGGACCGCGAGCCGCACCAGCTGAAGGAGGTGGGCGAGACGCTCGCCTTCCTGCGTCAACCGCAGCCGCCCGAGGGCTGGCGCGAGGCGCTCGATCTCGTCCCGCTCGCCAAGACTGTGCTGTCGATGAAGCCGGGCACGCGCAGCTTCGGCACCGCGCCGTGCCACGAGGTCGTGCTGACGGGCGACCGGATCGATCTCGCCGCACTGCCCATCCAGTCGTGCTGGCCGGGCGAGCCCGCACCGCTCATCACGTGGCCGCTGGTCGTTACGAAGGGGCCTGGTGGTGCACGCGAGGACGGCTTCAATCTCGGCATCTACCGCATGCAGGTGACGGGCAGGAACACGACGCTGATGCGCTGGCTCAAGCATCGCGGCGGGGCGCTGCACCACCAGCGCTGGAAGAAGGCGGGCAAGCGCGAGCCGTTCCCGGCCGCCGTCGTGCTGGGTGCCGACCCGGGCACGATCCTTGCGGCCGTCACGCCCGTGCCCGAGACGCTGTCGGAATACCAGTTCGCGGGCCTGCTGCGCGGCAAGCGCGTCGATCTCGTCGATTGCAAGACCGTGCCGCTGAAGGTGCCCGCGGAAGCCGAGATCGTGCTCGAAGGCCATGTCAGCCTCGACGATTACGGCGACGAGGGCCCGTACGGCGACCACACCGGCTATTACAATTCGGTCGAGAAATTCCCCGTCTTCACGATCAGCGCGATCACGATGCGCCGCGATCCGATCTATCTGTCGACCTTCACCGGCCGGCCGCCGGACGAGCCTTCGGTGCTGGGCGAGGCGCTCAACGACGTGTTCGTGCCGCTCCTGCGCCAGCAGTTCCCCGAGATCGTCGATTTCTGGCTGCCGCCGGAAGGCTGCTCGTACCGCATCGCCGTCGTGTCGATGAAGAAGGCGTATCCCGGCCACGCCAAGCGCGTGATGCTGGGCGTGTGGAGCTA
>JAYRKO010000739.1:0-1646 GCA_041905745.1 Tagaea sp.
CGGCCTCGCTGGTCGAAATGGCGCTGGGCACGGCCATCGGCGCCATCACCTTCACCGGCTCGATCGTCGCCTTCGCCAAGCTCCAGGGCCTCGTCTCGGGCGCGCCGCTGCAGTTCCCGATGCAGCACCCGCTCAACGCCGTGCTGGGCATCGTCATCGTCGCCAACATCGTGTGGCTGTCGATGACGGGCAGCCCCGTCGCGTTCTGGTCGCTGGTGCTGATCTCGCTGGCGCTGGGCTTCCTGCTGATCCTGCCCATCGGCGGCGCGGACATGCCCGTCGTCGTCTCGATGCTCAACTCCTATTCGGGGTGGGCCGCGTGCGGCATCGGCTTCACGCTGCAGAACTCGCTGCTGATCGTCACGGGCGCGCTCGTGGGCTCGTCGGGCGCGATCCTGTCCTACGTCATGTGCAAGGGCATGAACCGCTCGATCTTCAACGTCATCCTCGGCGGCTTCGGCACCGACCCCTCCGCGGCCTCGGCCGGCGGGGCCGCCAAGGAAGCGCGTCCGGTCAAGCAGGGCTCGTCGGAGGACGCCGTCTTCATCATGAAGAACGCCGCCTCGGTCATCATCGTGCCGGGCTACGGCATGGCGGTGGCGCAGGCCCAGCACGCGCTTCGCGAAATGGCCGACATGCTGAAGAAGGAAGGCGTGTCGGTGCGCTACGCGATCCACCCGGTCGCGGGCCGCATGCCCGGCCACATGAACGTGCTGCTCGCCGAGGCGAACGTCCCCTACGACGAGGTGTTCGAGCTCGACGACATCAACCGCGACTTCGCGCAGGCCGACGTGGCCTTCGTCATCGGCGCCAACGACGTGACGAACCCCGCCGCCAAGACCGACCCGAAGAGCCCGATCTACGGCATGCCCATCCTCGACGTCGAGCGGGCCAAGACCGTGCTGTTCATCAAGCGCTCGATGGCCTCGGGCTATGCGGGCGTGGAGAACGAGCTGTTCTTCCGCGACAACACGATGATGCTGTTCGGCGACGCCAAGAAGGTGGTCGAGGAGATCGTCAAGTCGATGTCCGGCGGCCACTGAGCCCGCCGGCAGACGCCGGAAACGGAAAAGGCCGCCGGGGTGACCCGGCGGCCTTTTTCATGTGCCCGAAAGGGGCGGACGAGGACTAGTAGCCCTCGCGCTCCATGCGCTTGCGCTGCAGCTTGCGCAGGCGACGCACGCCTTCGGCCTTCTCGCGGGCCTTCTTCTCCGAGGGCTTCTCGAAGTGACGGCGCAGCTTCATTTCGCGGAAGATGCCCTCGCGCTGCATCTTCTTCTTGAGCGCGCGCAGGGCCTGGTCGACGTTGTTGTCGCGGACGATGACTTGCACGGGAACCGTGCTCCTTTCCCAATCGGGTCAATGGGTTAGCCGGATCGACAATCCCGGTTCCCGCGCACGCGCGACTCCCCCGGACCATCGGAAGCGCGGCTTATAACATACGCCCCAAGGGCTTGCAAATAGGCCCCGCAGCCCTTTTCGCGGCCGCCGGGGGCCCCTATCCTCCCTCCCAAGATGGCCATTCTCAAGATCGCCCGCATGGGCCACCCGGTCCTTTCGCAGGTCGCCGAACCGGTCGAAGACCCGACCGCGCCCGAAATCCGCGCCCTGGTCGAGGACATGGTCGAAACCATGATCGACGCGCC
>JAYRKO010000740.1:0-1645 GCA_041905745.1 Tagaea sp.
CGCAGCAGGGTTTCGGGATCGAGATTCATCGGCCGATGCTCGCGGCGTGGGAGAGCGATCCGCGCAGCCGGTCGAGCGCGTTCGCCACGCCGTCGAGCGCGCTTGCGCAAGCAAGCCCTTCGGCGCGCGGCAGTTCGGTCGCGTTGAGGCAGATCGCGCGCACGCGGCCGTCGAGCCCGTCGAGCGCCACGTCCTGGCCGCGGTGGAGTGCCGTGCGCGCGTCGTCGATGTCGCGCGTCACGTCGAGGATCGCCTGGAGGACTTCGACCGCCCTCATCGCTTGCCTCCGGCCGGCGGGGCGCGGTGGGCGGCGAGCGTGCCCTGACGGCGGTAGATGTACGAAAGGATTTCGGCCACGGCCTGGAATGCCTCGACGGGAATGGGGCTGTCGATGTCGACCGCGCCCAGGAGCTGGACGAGATCGCGGTCCTCGCGCACGGTCACGCCGTGCGCGCGCGCGATCTCGATGATCTTCTCGGCGAGGATGCCCTCGCCCTTCGCGGTGACGCGCGGTGCTGGATCGCTCTCGCGCGCGTACTGGAGCGCAACGGCCCGCTTCTTGTCGGGGTCGGACGGGCGCTGCGGATGACGAGGTGGACGGCGGGCCAAGGCTTGCGGGCTTTCGGGGCTTTCGCTTGTCGTCCGCGACCGGGCGGCCGGTGCGGCAGTCATACGTCGCGAAGGGGTAGCGCAAACCCGCTAAAACTTTCTTAAAAATCTATTTTGTCCATGAAATCCGACGCTTATACCCCTCGAAAGCGAATCCGGGACCGGCCACAAGCAATTGACTCTCGGGCATGAATCAAGGGCTTGCAAATTCTCTAAAATTCTAGATAATTTACGTATTATTAACCTTTACCGCTCTATTTTAAGGCCATGGATATTACGCGCTTGCCCCTGTTCGGCATGATCGCCCGGCGCATGGACTGGCTCAGCCACCGCGAGACGGTGCTGGCGCAGAACGTGTCGAACGCCGATACGCCGAACTTCCAGCCGCGCGACCTGAAGCCGATCGACTTCCGCGCCGAGATGCGCGCGCAGACGGCGCGGCTCTCCGCGACGACGACCGCGCAGAGCCACCTGACGAGCAAGATCATTCCCGGCCCCGACCGCGAGGACAAGCCGCGGCCGTCCGAGACGACGCTGTCGGGCAACTCCGTGCAGCTCGACACCGAACTGATGAAGGTCGCCGACACGGCGATGGACTACCAGCTCACCACGAACATCTACCGCCGCCAGCTCGCCATGCTCCGCACGGCGATCGGTCGCAGCGGCGGCTGAAGGAGACGACGATGGACCTGCAGAAATCGATGCGCGTCTCCGCCGCCGGCATGGCGGCGCAGTCGACCCGCATGCGCGTGATCGCCGAGAACATCGCCAACGCCGACTCGCTGGGCGAGACGCCGGGCGCCGATCCCTACCGGCGCAAGACGATCAGCTTCCGCAACCTGCTCGACCGCGAACTGGGCGCTCAGACCGTGCGCGTGGGCCGCATCGGCACCGACAAGACGTCGTTCACGCGCCGCTACGAACCCTCGCATCCGGCCGCCGACGCGGAAGGCTACGTGCTGGCGCCCAACGTCAACAACCTCATCGAGGCCATGGACATGCGCCAGGCGCAGCGTTCCTACGACGCGAACATCGC
>JAYRKO010000741.1:0-1645 GCA_041905745.1 Tagaea sp.
GCAGTTCGAACCCGAAGGCCGGGTTCTGCAACGCCGTCAGTTCCATGTCGCGACGCGTCATGCGCGCGAGCGTGACCGTCCCCTTCGCGCGCGCAGTCGCCGTGCGCTTGTGCGAGGGCACGAGCAGCGCCACTTCGCCCAGCACTTGGCCGCTGCCCAGCGTCTTGCCCAGTTCGACGATTTCGACCTCGCCGTCGACGATCAGATACATCTCGTCGCCGGGATCGCCGCGCTTGAAGAGGACCTGGCCGGGGGCAAGCGTCTCGCGCGCGACGAACGCGAACAGCGCCGTGGGCGACGGATCGGCTTCGCCCGCGATGCGGCGCACGGTCGCGCGCGCCTCGAAGTCGCGCCAGAGATTGACCGCGAGCGCCATCGCGGCACCGATCCACAGCCACGAGAGGCCGGCGAGCGCGCCGGCGGCGATGGCCAGCGCCGCGGCGATCGACGCGGCAAGGCGCAGGGCGGGCATCGTGCGCATGAACAGCGCCACGATCGCGAGCAGCAGGGCCGCCGGGCCCACATAGTGAAGAATGTCCATCGTTGCGACTGTCGCGCGCCTTCGCGGATTCGCGCAAGACCGTCGAGGGGTTCAGCGCGCGATCGCCAAAAGCCGCCAGCCGCCGTCGGGATACGTCTCGAAGCCTGCCGCGCGCGGGCCGGCCGCGACGAGCCGCGCGCGGCGGTAGAGGAGGATCGCGGGCAGTTCGGCGCGAAGGCGCGCCTCGACGCGCGCGTGGAGCGTCGCCCGCTGTGCGGAATCGGTTGCGCCGCGCGCCGCGTCGAGGGCCGCATCCGTGGTCGCGTCGCAGAAGCCGGAATCGTTCGCGGCCCCGCGGCAATGGAACGCCGGCCCATAGACCATGTCGGGATCGATGCGTGCGGGCAGGCGGATCAGGGCCGCCTCGAAATCGCCGTTCTGCACGTCGAGGGCGGCGCGTGCGGGATCGCGCGCGCGCGTCTTGAGCGCGATGCCGGCGGCCGCCGCCTGCCGCACGATCCCGGCCGCCAGTGCGAGACTTTCGCCGTCGCCCGGAACCGTCAGCTCGAGCGCGATGCCCGCCGGCACGGGGGCGGGCTGGTGCGCGGCGAAGGGCGCGAAGAATCCGGCCCCCGCAAGCTCGGCAAGGGCGGCGGGATCGAGCGCGCCCGCCAGCGCGGCACGCGTCGCGCGGTCGCGCGCAAAGGGCCCGGCGGCGCGTACCCCGCGCGACAGGTTGAACAGGATCGCGGTCGTGCCGGCGCCCGGGCTTGCCGACACGCGCACGCCGCCTGCGCGCGCGGCCTCGGCCGCATCGGCCGGCCCGATATCGCCTGCAAGGTCGAGCGCACCCGAGCGCAAGCGCGCGAGGCGCAACGCGGGTTCGCCGATCGCGGCGGCGCGCACGCGCACGAAGGCGTATCGGTCGCGCGCGAAATACGCGTCGTTGCGCGCGAGTTCGACCAGTTCTTCGCCCCGGCGCGCGGCGACGCGATAGGGACCGGCGCACGGCGCGTCGTTGTCCTCGGCCACGTCCTGCACGACCATCCCGGCACGGCCTGCGAGCTGTGCGGCGAGCGGCGCATCGGCGCGGTCGAGTTTCAGGTGGATCGCGAAGCGTCCGCGCGTTTCGATCCCGACGACGGAAGCAAGTTCGGTGCGCCG
>JAYRKO010000742.1:0-1644 GCA_041905745.1 Tagaea sp.
GAGATGGACCATCTCGACGGCGTGCTGTTCGTCGACCATCTCTCGGCGCTCAAGCGCAACATGATCCTGCGCAAGGTCCAGAAGGCGCGCCGGCAGAAGGCTGCCGAGTAGCCGCCGGCCGCGCCCCGCCCATGCGCCTCGCCTTCATGGGAACGCCGGCCTTCGCGCGCGCGGCGCTCGACGCGATCGCCGCCGCCGGCCACGAGATCGCTTGCGTCTATTCGCAGCCACCGCGCCCCGCCGGCCGCGGCCAGCGCGAGGTGCCGGGTGCCGTGCATGCGCGCGCGCTGGAACTGGGTTTGCCCGTCCGCCATCCCGCGAGCCTCAAGTCGCCCGAGGCGCAGGCCGAGTTCGCGGCCCTCGGTCTCGACGTGGCCGTCGTTGCGGCCTACGGCCTGCTGCTGCCGCAGGCGATCCTCGATGCGCCCAAGAAGGGCTGCCTCAACATCCATGCCTCGCTGCTGCCGCGCTGGCGGGGAGCGGCCCCTATCCAGCGCGCGATCGAGGCGGGCGACGCCGAGACGGGCATCACCATCATGCGCATGGAAGCCGGGCTCGATACCGGGCCGATGCTGCTGAAGCGGGCGCTCCCCATCGGCCCCGAGGCGACCGGCGGCACGCTGCACGATGCGCTGGCGGCACTGGGCGCCGAAGCGATCGTCGACGCGCTTTCCCGGCTCGACGCGCTGGTTCCCGAGATCCAGCCGGAAGGAGCGACCTACGCCCGCAAGCTCGACAAGGCCGAGGCGCGTCTCGATTGGACGCAGCCCGCTGCGACGCTCGACCGGCGTATCCGCGCGTTCGACCCGTTCCCGGGCGCATGGTTCGAGACGGGCGGCGAGCGCATCAAGGTCCTGTCCGCGCGCGTCGTGGATGCGCGTGCGGCCGCGCCAGGCACGGTCGTCGCGGGCCCGCTCGTCGTCGCGTGCGGTGCGGGCGCGCTCGAAATCCGCCGCGTCCAGCGCGCCGGTCGCGGCCCGATGGACGCCGATGCGTTCCTGCGCGGCCACGCCATCCCGCCCGGCACGGTGCTGGGCGCATGAAGCGCTACAGGCTCCTCCTCGAATACGACGGCTCCGGCTTCGTCGGCTGGCAGCGGCAGAACAGCGGCTTCAGCGTGCAGGAAGCGGTCGAGGGCGCGTTCGCGAAGTTCTGCGGGCACGAGGTCGCGATCGTCGCGGCCGGCCGCACGGATTCGGGCGTCCACGCGATGGGGCAGGTCGCGCATGTCGACCTCGAGCGCGACTGGTCGACGCTGAAGATCCGCGACGCGCTCAACTGGCATCTCAAGCCCTACGGCGTGCAGGCGCTGGAGGTGAGCGAGGTCTCGACCGAGTTCCACGCGCGCTTCTCGGCGATCCATCGCGTCTATCTCTACCGGATCTGCGACCGGCGCGCGCGGCCGGTGCTCGACAAGGGGCGCGTGTGGCACGTCGAGCGGCGCCTCGACGTCGACGCGATGCGCGCGGGTGCCGCCCATCTGCTGGGCCATCACGATTTCACGAGCTTCCGCGCGCGCGAGTGCCAGTCGAAAAGCCCCGTGAAGACGCTGCTGCGCTTCGACGTGTCGCGCCAGGGCGACGAGATTTCCGCGTGGGTCGAGGCGCGTTCGTTCCTGCACCATCAGGTGCGCAACATGATGGG
>JAYRKO010000743.1:0-1638 GCA_041905745.1 Tagaea sp.
ACGTCGACCTTGCCGAAGCGCTGGTAGAGCGACGGGCCGAGCGCGTCGATCCGGTCGAGTTCCAGAAGGTCGAGGGGAACGAGCGTCGCCGAACCGCCGCGGCGGACGATCTCGTCGTCGAGTTCTTCGAGCGCGCCGACGGTGCGCGCCACGGCGACGACATGCGCGCCTTCTTCGGCATAGCGCAGCGCCACCGCGCGACCGATCCCACGCGATGCGCCCGTGACGACCGCGATGCGGCCCTGCAGCTTTCCGGCGTTCATCTGGCGGTGCGGATCAGGCGATTTCGAGGAGGCTTGCCTGCGCGGGCTTGCCGCCGCGCTCTTCGAGATCCGTGAGGCGGGTCGGGTATTCGCCCGTGAAGCAGG
Organism: Tagaea sp.; assembly: GCA_041905745.1. Taxonomy (GTDB): domain Bacteria; phylum Pseudomonadota; class Alphaproteobacteria; order CACIAM-22H2; family CACIAM-22H2; genus Tagaea. The sequence continues at coordinate 369 of JAYRKO010000743.1, forward strand.
CATCGCAGTAGCGCGGTGCCTTGGGATCGCGGCCGGGCTGGCCCATTGCGCGATAGAGCCCGTCCATCGAAATGAAGGCGAGGCTGTCGACGCCGATGAGGCGAGCCATCGCCGGCACGTCGTAGCGCGCGGCGAGGAGTTGGCTGCGCTCGGGCGTATCGATGCCGTAGAAGCAGGAATGCGTCGTCGGCGGCGAGGAGATGCGCATATGCACCTCGCGCGCACCCGCCGCGCGGACCATTTCGACGATCTTCTTCGACGTCGTGCCTCGCACGATCGAATCGTCGACGAGCACGACGCGCTTGCCGGCGAGACCCGCGCGGTTGGCGTTGTGCTTCAGCTTGACGCCCAGATGGCGGATCTGATCGGTCGGTTCGATGAAGGTGCGGCCGACATAGTGATTGCGGATAATGCCGAGGTCGAACGGGATGCCGCTCTCCTGCGCGTAGCCCAGTGCGGCGGGCACGCCGCTGTCGGGCACGGGCACGATCAGGTCGGCGGGGATGCCGCTTTCGCGCGAAAGCTCGGCGCCGATGCGCTTCCTCGCCTCGTAGACCGAGATGCCCTCGGCCACGCTGTCGGGCCGGGCGAAGTAGATGTACTCGAACACGCAGAAGCGCTTCGCCTCGGTGCGGAACGGCTTCATCGAGCGGATGCCGGAACGGTCGATGACGACCATTTCGCCCGCGTCGAGATCGCGCACGTACTCGGCACCGATGATGTCGAGCGCGCAGGTCTCGGACGTGACGATCCAGCTGTCGTCGAGCCGGCCGAGGACCAAGGGGCGCACGCCGCGCGGGTCGCGGACGGCGATGATCGTGTCGCGCGCGATGCAGGCGAGCGAGTAGGCGCCTTCGACCTGATTGAGCGCCGCGATCAGGCGCGTGACCACGTCGCCCTGCGCCTGCGCCATCAGGTGGATGATGACTTCGGTGTCGGTCGTCGACTGGAAGATCGAACCGCGCTTGATGAGGTTCTTGCGCAGCGTGTCGGCGTTCGTGAGGTTGCCGTTGTGGCCCAGCGCGAAGCCGCCGAACTCGAACTCGGCGAAGAGGGGCTGGATGTTGCGCAGGATCGTGCCGCCGCTGGTCGAGTAGCGCACGTGGCCGATGGCCGCGTCGCCCTTGAGCGAGGCGATGACCTTCTGGTCGCCGAAATTGTCGCCCACGAGCCCGACGGCCCGGTGCGTGTGGAACTGCCTTCCGTCGGTCGTGACGATGCCGGCCGCTTCCTGCCCGCGATGCTGGAGCGCGTGGAGGCCGAGTGCGGC
>JAYRKO010000744.1:0-1635 GCA_041905745.1 Tagaea sp.
ACCGCGGCGGTGATCGCCAATGCGGGATAGGCGAATCGCAGATACTGGGACTTGTAGCCGGCGCCGCCTTTGGGCGGAGCGGCGTCCCGCGGCGCTTCTTCGCCGAGCGTTGCTGAATTCATCGCTTGTCGAACCGGACCGAAGGAGAATGCCCCCTGCCCGAACAGGGGCAGGGGGCAATCATCCGTCTTACGCCTCGGACTTCTGCAGCACCGGCGCGAAGGCTTCCGTCGCCTTGGCCAGTTCGCTGCGGGCGTCCGCGCCGCCGATCGTATTGGTGAGGCCCACGCCGAAAACGTCGCGGAACTCGGTTACCGGCGAGATCTCCGGCAGCCCCGGACGGCCGATCGCAGCCGACTCCTGCAGGCAGTTCAGCCATTCGCGGGGCATCTTGAGACCCGAGATGACGTCCTTGTCCGTGTAGGACGAGCCGCGGCACGGCGAGCCGCCACCCGACTGCAGAAGGCGCACGCACATCAGCTTGCTCGTCGCCCACTGGCAATAGAGATACGCGGCTTCCTTCTTCTTGCTGGCCGCCGGAACGCCAATGCCGTCGGCGAAGGTCGCCGAGTGGCGTGCCTTCGGGCCCGCCGGCATGACGGCATAGCCGACCTTGCCGACCACGCGCGACTTGGTGGGGTCCTCGAGCGGCGGCGCGAAGCCGATGCCGTCGAGCCACATGCCGATCTTGCCCTGGCTGAACGAGGTCTGCGACTCGTTCCAGTTGAAGCCGACGGTGCCCGGCGGGGCGAAGTCCTTGTTGAGCTTCTTGTAGTATTCCGCTGCGGCGATCGCTTCGGGCGTCGTCGTCTGGAGCTGGATGGTCTTCGGATTGACCGGATCCATGTCGTGGCCGAGCATGAAGCTCGTCCAGACCGGCACATTGGCGTTCTTGAGGCCGCGCGACACCCAGCCGTACTGACCCGACGCCTTGTCAGTCAGCTTCTCGGCCGCCATCAGCACTTCCTCGAAGTTCTTCGGGAATGCGAGGCCCTTTGCCGCGAACAGTTCCTTGTTCCAGTAGACCATCCACGGATCGATGTTGAGCGGAAGCGTATCCATCCGCCCGTCGCCCTGCACGGCCCAACGCAGGCCGCCGGCCGTGAAATCACCGAAATCGTAGTCCGGCATGGTGAGGCTCGCGTCGGCGAGCAGCGGCTTCATGTCGAGCAGCCATTTCGACTTGCCGACCAGACGCTTCTGGACGTGCAGCGAAACCGTGATCACGTCGAACTGCGGATTGCCCGAGTTGAACTGGATGACTGCCTGCTGGCGATGCTGCTGCTCGGGCACGATTTCCGATCCGACCTTGATACCGGTCATCTCGGTGAATTCCTTCTCGTGCTTGCGCAACAGTTCGCCGCGCGGGCTGAGCGTGAGGGAGACCTCGATGCTCTGTCCGGCAAAGCGCTTCATGTTGAATGCGCCGGTCTGCGAGTAGACCGTCTTCGTGTTCAGCATCGGCGCCGCGAGTGCGCCGATGGCGGTCGCCTTGACGAACGACCGGCGGCTGAATCCCTGCTTTTCCATCGCGTTTCTCCCTTTCGCAGTTTTACTCGGCTGTTCTTTCGAATTTTCCGCTTCCGGCTCTTGGCGGCCGGGGAGGATCACACTTTATACCCCCATTGCCCGGTT
>JAYRKO010000745.1:0-1632 GCA_041905745.1 Tagaea sp.
ACCGTCGCGGCGAGCGGCACGGCGGCAAGCGCCAGCCAGTCGAACGGCCCCAGTGCGGGCAGCGGAAAGGCGAGCGTCTCGGCCGAGCTTGCGACCGAATGGGCGACCGCCAGCACCGCCGCCGCCCCCAGCGCGCCGACGGCCGAGCCCGCGAAGGCAAGGCGCATGGCGGCCTGCGCGAACTGGCCGGCGATATAGGCGTCTTCGGCACCCACAAGGTGCAGGAGATCGACCGCCTCGCGATGCATGGCAAGGCCCGCGCGCGTGGCGAAGGCCACGCAACTCGCCGCCGCGAGCGCCACCGCCGCCACGACGATCGAAGCGACGATCGTCGCGGCACGCGCAAGCGCGAGGAACCCCGACAGCCAGCTCGAATGGTCGTCGATCTCGGCTCCGGGAACGGCGGCGGCAAGGCGCTTGCGCATACCCGGCAGGTCGACGCGCGCACCCTCGCGCAGCTTCACGTCGACCAGCACGGGGATCGGCAGGTCGGCAAGGTTGCCGGCGCCCAGCCACGGCGCCAGCAGCGATTCCGCGCGGGTGCGCGCCACCGCCTCGGCGCGCGCGACGGAACTTTCGGCGCGCAGGACGCGCAAGGCCGCGGCCGTGTCCGCCCCGGCCGGCAGCTCGGCCGTCAGCGTGCCCTGGAAGCTCGCCTGCCAGCGATGCGCGGTTCCTGCCAGCGCCAGCGCCAGACCCAATGCAAGCGTGGCCAGGAAGGCGAGCGCGCCGACCACGGCCGCGATCCAGCGCCGCTCGCGGTCGCGTTCGAGCGCGAGCTCGCCGCCAAGGCCGAGGCGAAAGCCCCTCATGCCGCCTTCGCGTGGCGCGTCAGCGCGCCGGCGTCGAGGCGCAGCTCGGGATGGCGCGATTCGCGCACGAGCTGCAGGTTGTGCGTGGCGATGACGATGGTCGTACCCAGCCGGTTCAGCTCCTCGAACAGGCGCATCAGGCGGATGGCGATGCGGTCGTCGACGTTGCCGGTGGGTTCGTCCGCGATAAGGAGCTGCGGCCGGCCGATGACCGCGCGCGCGATGGCCACGCGCTGCTTCTGCCCGCCCGACAGCGTGGGCGGCAGCGCGTCGAGATGGTCGCCGAGACCCACCCATGCCAGCAGTTCGGCCGCGTGCTCGCGCACCTGCCGCTCGTCGGTGCCCTGCACGCGCAGCGGCAGCGCCACGTTGTCGACGACCGAGAGATGGTCGAGCAGGCGGAAATCCTGGAAGACCGTGCCGATTCGCCGGCGCAGGCCCGGCAGTTCGGCCCGCGCGATGCGGCTGACGTCGCGCCCGAACAGGTGGACCGTCCCGCGCGAGGGCACGCGCGCCAGATAGAGGAGCGACAGCAGCGACGACTTTCCGGCCCCCGAGGCGCCGGTCAGGAAGTGGAAACTGCCGGAATCGAGGCGGAAACTGACGTCGCGCAGCACCTCCGGCCCGAGGCCGTAGCGCAAGCCCACCTGCTGGAAAATGACCATTCCGACCGCCTGCCCCGCCGCGGTCCCGCGGCATACGCGCCGCACCGCCCATTTGCGGAATGGTCGCACGCGAAAAGCGGCACCCGCAAGCTTGCCCCGGCGCGGCGCGGGGCCCTATAAAAGCATTTGGCTTCCGCAACTTCGTCCGACCGAAG
>JAYRKO010000746.1:0-1624 GCA_041905745.1 Tagaea sp.
TCGTCGGCGATTTCGCCGTTCCAGCCGATCCACAGCGCGTCCCGCCGCGCGAGGACGTCGGTCAACGCCACGGCAAGGCCGCCGGTGGCGCCCACGCGCGCGGTCGCGACGGGAATGCGGTTCGATACGACTACGAGGCGTCCCATAGGCCCTCCTTCCAGCCGCGGTCGAGGCGCATCGCGGTGCCCACGAGCCCGGCCATGCAGTAGGTTTGCGGGAAGTTTCCCCAAAGCTCGCCCGTGCGGGGATCGACGTCTTCGGCCAGCAGGCCGAGATGGTTCGCGCGGGCGAGCACGCGCTCGAAAACGGCGCGTCCGCGTTCGATCTCGCCGGCGGCGGCGAGCGCCTCGGCGTACCAGAGCGAGCAGACGAGAAAGGCCGTCTCCGGCCGGCCGAAATCGTCGGCATGCGCGTAGCGCGCGATGAAGCCGCCATGGTCGAGTTCCTGGCCCACCGCTTCCAGCGTGGAGAGGAAGCGCGGATCGCGTGCGGACACGAACCCGACGATCGGCATGACCAGAACGCTGCCGTCCATTTCGCCGCCGTCGAGCGTGCCGACGAAAGCCTGCCGCCGTTCGTCCCATGCGCGCACGAAGACGCCTTCGCGGACCTCGTCGGCCCGGGCGCGCCAGGCGGCGGCCTCGGCGGGATCGCCAAGCCGCGCGGCGATGCGCGACAACCGGTCGAGGCCGGCCCAGCAAAGGACCGCCGAATGCGTGTGGACCGACTTGCGGCCGCGATACTCCCAGATCCCGGCATCGGGCTCGAAGGCGAGCGCGTGCGCATGGCGGCCGAGCATCGACAGTCGTTCGTAGAGCGCGCGGTCGCCGGGTACGGGCAGCCGCTCGTCGAAGAACATCTGCGCGGCGGCGAGGATGACGCTGCCGTAGACGTCGTTCTGGACCTGGTCGATCGCGGCGTTGCCCAGCCGCACCGGCCGGTGGCCCCGATAGCCGCGCGCGGCCGCGATTTCGCATTCCTCTTCCGGCACGCCGCGCGTGATGGCGTAGAGCGGCTTGAGGACGCCCGTGGGGCTTCCCGCCACGACATCGACGGCGAATGCGATGAACTCCTCCATCGTGCGCGTGGCGCCCAGCAGGTTGAAGGCGTACACGACGTGGAACGCGTCGCGCAGCCAACAAAGGCGGTAGTCCCAGTTGCGCGCGCTGCCCGGCGCTTCGGGGATCGAGGTCGTCAGCGCCGCGACGAGCGCGCCCGTATCCTCGTACTGGCATAGCTTCAGCGTGATCGCCGCCCGGATGATCGGCGCCTGCCAGTCGAACGGCAGCGAAAGCGTGCGTACCCATTCGAGCCAGTCGGCGCGCGTCTCCTCGAGCCATTGGGCGGCGAGCAGGTCGGGCGGCTCGCCGAGGCTCTCGTCGGCGCCGAACACGAATGAATAGGGCCGTGCAAGCACGAAAGAGCGTCCCTCGCGCACGTAGGCGAGCGGCGCGTCCGTCGTGAGCCGCACGGCGTGGGCCGGAAACGCGTAGCGCAGATGATGGCTGCCCTGCGTCAGCGCGGGCGGCACGCCGTCGCGCAGGTTGCGCACGCCGATGCGCACGGCCACGCGCGGCGCACCGGCAAGCGGCTCGATGCGCCGGACCAGCGTCGGCGGGCGGAA
>JAYRKO010000747.1:0-1624 GCA_041905745.1 Tagaea sp.
CGGATCGATGTCCAGCCCCTGATGCGTCTTGTAGTGCCGGGCGACCGCCTCGCGCAGTTCGGGCAGGCCCATCATCGGCGGATACTGGTTCCACCCCTCGACGACCGCTTCGGCGGCCTTTCGTCGCACGTCTTCCGGGCCCGGATCGTCGGGAAATCCCTGACCCAGATTGATGGCCGCGTGCTGGCGGGCAAGTGCCGACATCTCCTCGAAAATGGTCGTCGGCAGATCGGCAAAAATGCGGTTCAAGATTTCTTGCGCCTCGGATTTGGGCAACGGGGACGGAACATGCCCCCCACCGCCATGCCGGTCAATTCCGTTTGAACTTTGGCCGGCGGAATGGCAGTTTTAAGGGATCAATTCGATTGGATACCCTCAGATCCGCCGGCCGGGTGCCGGCCCCATCCCGCAAATCGACCTCAATTCAATCCCGGTTTTTCAGACGGACTCGATGAATCGCAAGACGCCGCGCGACAACGCACCGCAAACCGACGCCGACTTCCAACCCGCCTTCCTGATGCGCTCGGCCAAGCCGGCGCCGGCCGCCGCACGCGCGGCCGCACCGGTTCAGGCCGGCGAGCAGCCGCCGGCGGTGCCGCCGCGCGCGGCCGCACCGGCGCCGGCACCCGTTCCGCCCGCAGCACCGGGACCGGCCCCTGCCCCGCGCGTCGCGGCGGAAGGGCCCACGCACGGCGTCGTGAAGTGGTTCAACCACGCGAAGGGTTTCGGCTTCATCCTGCTCGACGACGGGCGCGAGGTCTTCGTGCATTCCAACCGCCTCGATCCGGCGGTGGCGCGCATGCTGAAGCCCGGCCTCGACACCGAGCTGATGATCGTCCCCGTCGCCAAGGGCTATGCCTGTCAGGAAATCCTGAAGCTCGCGACCGCACCTACGCCCGAGAATCTCGATCGCGTGGGCTGGAAGCCGCAGGGCGAAACGAAGCGCCCGCAGCAGGGCGCGCCCGAGACGGTGCGCGCGACGATCAAGTTCTTCAACCCGCAGAAGGGATTCGGGTTCGCGACGCCGGACATGGCGCTCGGACGCGACATCTACCTGCCCGCACGCCTGCTCGAAGCGGCCGGCATCGCGGGCGCGCATCACGCGGGCATGCCCGTCGAGATCGACTACGTGAAGACCGAGCGCGGCTTCGAAGGCGTGGCGCTGCGCCCGCTCGCGGCCGCACCGCGGCCGGCCGATTACGGTCCCGCGGATTACGGGCAGCCGCCGTACGCCGCCGATTACGGCGCGCCGGAGTACGACCAGCCGGATTACGACCGCCGCCGCGACGAGCCGCCCCAGCGCATTCTCGGCCCCGGCGACTTCGTCGAGCCCTGGCGGCCGGCGTGACCGCGGTGCGGCGCGCCGCGATCCTCGCGCGCGCCGCGCTTCTTGCCGCCGTTCTCTGCGTCCTCTCCGCCGCCGGTGCGCGCGCGGTACCGGTCGATCTCGAACTGGTGCTTGCCATCGACGTTTCCTACAGCGTCGATGCCGAGGAAGCCCGCCTGCAGCGGCAGGGCTATTTCGACGCGCTCGTCCATCCGCGCGTGCTGCAGGCCATATCCGGCGGCCCCAACCGCGCGATCGCGATCGCGTACATGGAATGGGCCGGCAACTGGCACAACA
>JAYRKO010000748.1:0-1623 GCA_041905745.1 Tagaea sp.
CACCGGCAAGGTGACGCTCTCCGACCTCGACCCGCCCAACGGCTACAAGATCGCCGGCGAAGGCCAGGGCGGCGTGGCCGGCTTCGGCAAGGGTTCTGCGGTCGTCACGCTCGAGGATGACGGCGCAGGCGGCACGGTGCTGAAATACACGGCCGACAGCCAGGTCGGCGGCAAGATGGCGCAACTCGGCTCGCGCCTCATCGACGCGACGGCCAAGAAGCTCGCCGACGAATTCTTCGGCAAGTTCGCCGAGATCGTCTCGGCACCCGCCGCCGAGGCGGCACCGGCGCAAGCGCCGGCAGCCGAAGCGCCGGCAGCATCGAGCGGCGGCGGCCTGCCGCAATCGGTTTGGATCGCGGCACTCGTCGCGGCGGTCGGCGTCGTGCTGTGGATGGTCCTCGGCAAATGATCCGCAACAACGGTTTGGCTTGACGTCCTACACACGGCGGCAGGACACTCCGTCCAAATTTCGGCGGTCGCCCGCGAACGGTTCGCGACCGCCTTCTCGACGAAAGGGAGAGACGATGCCCAAGGTATCGATGACCGTGAACGGCAAAAACGTGTCGGCGGAGGTCGAGGGGCGCACCCTTCTCGTCCAGCTGCTGCGCGAGAAGCTCGGCATGACGGGCACGCATGTGGGTTGCGACACCAGCCAGTGCGGTGCGTGCGTCGTGCATGTCGACGGCAAGTCGGTCAAGAGCTGCACGATGCTGGCCGTCCAGGCCGACGGCGCGAAGATCACGACGATCGAAGGCCTCGCGACCGGCAACGACCTGCACCCGATGCAGGCCGCGTTCAAGGAACACCACGGCCTGCAGTGCGGCTTCTGCACGCCCGGCATGGTGATGAGCGCGATCGAACTCGCCAAGCACAACTCGAACCCCAGCGAGCACGAAGTGCGCGAATGGCTCGAGGGCAACATCTGCCGCTGCACGGGCTACCACAACATCGTGAAGGCCGTTCAGGCCGGTGCCAAGGCGATGGCCGCCGCGAAATAAGAACGATCGCGGAAAACGCGAAACGCTTCCGAGGGAGGAATTCACGATGGCTGTCGACGGGATCGGCGCTGCGGTGAAGCGCAAGGAAGACTTCCGGTTTCTCACGGGCCGCGGCAACTATACGGACGACCTCGCGCGTCCGGGCCAGACCCATGCCTATATCGTCCGCTCGCAGGCCGCGCACGCCACGCTCGGCAAGATCGGCACCGCCAAGGCACTGAAGGCGCCGGGCGTCGTCGCCGTTTTCACGGGCGCGGACATGGCGGCCGACGGCATCGGCGGGCTTCCCTGCGGCTGGGGCATCAAGAACAAGGACGGCTCGGCCATGCACGAGCCCGCGCACCCGGTGCTCGCCACCGGCAAGGTGCGCCACGTGGGCGACCCCATCGCCGTCGTCATTGCCGAGACGCTGGCGCAGGCCAAGGACGCGGCCGAGCTTCTCGACATCGAGCTCAAGGAACTGCCGGCGGTGTCGGGCGTGCGCGACGCGCTGAAGCTCGGCGCCCCCGTCGTCCATGACGGCGGCAGCGGCAACCTTTGCTTCGACTGGCATATCGGCGACGCCGACGCGGTCGCGGCCGCCTTCAAGAAGGCGCACAAGGTCGCCAAGATCGACCTCGTCAAC
>JAYRKO010000749.1:0-1623 GCA_041905745.1 Tagaea sp.
TGGGTCTTGCCAACTGCGTGGCGGCGATCGAGGCGGGCGTGAACGCGCTCGACAGCTCGATGGCCGGGCTCGGCGGCTGCCCGTATGCGCCGGGCGCCTCGGGCAACGTCATCACCGAGGATCTCGTCTTCATGCTCGAATCGATGGGGCTGCGCACGGGCGTGGATATCGGCCGCCTGCTCGAAGCGCGCCGGATCCTCGAAGCTGCCCTGCCCGGCGCGGAATTCTACGGCCATCTCGCGAAGTCGGGCCTGCCCAAGGGCTTTGCCGGCGCGGAGGCGGCGTAATGACTGTCCTGCCGCTCGAAGGCCTGCGGGTCGTCGAATTCGTGCACATGGTGATGGGGCCGAGCTGCGGCCTCATCCTCGGCGATCTCGGCGCCGACGTGATCAAAGTCGAGCCGGTGCCGGCGGGCGACAATACGCGCCGGCTCACCTCGTCGGGTGCCGGCTTCTTCGTCGCGTTCAACCGCAACAAGCGCTCGATCGCCCTCGACATGAAGACGGCGGAGGGGATGGCGGTCGCGCGCAAGCTCGTCGCCTCGGCCGACATCGTGACCGAGAATTTCCGCCCCGGCGCCATGGACAAGCTCGGCCTTGGTTACGCGGACGTGCACAAGCTCAATCCGAGAGCGATCTACTGTTCGCTGAAGGGGTTTCTCGAGGGGCCGTACGAGCATCGCACGGCGCTCGACGAAGTTGTGCAGATGATGGCCGGCCTCGCCTACATGACCGGCCCGGCGGGCCGGCCGCTGCGCGCGGGCAGCTCGGTCAACGACATCATGGGCGGCATGTTCGCCGTCATCGGCATCCTGGCGGCCCTCGAGGAACGCCATCGGACGGGCGAAGGGCGATACGTGAAGTCCGCGCTCTACGAGAACTGCGCGTTCCTGTCCGCCCAGCACATCGCGCAGTACTGCGTGACCGGCGAGGATCCGCCGCCCATGCCGGTGCGCAGGGGCGCCTGGGGCATCTACGACGTGTTCGACACGGCCGACGGCCAGCAGCTTTTCGTGGCCGTCGTCAGCGACACACAGTGGGGCCCGTTCTGCGACGAGTTCGGCCTTGCCGCGCAGAAGGTCGACCCGTCGCTCGCATCCAACCGCCAGCGCTTCGACGCGCGCGAGACGCTGATCCCGGCGGTCGCCGCGGTGATGCGGAAATTCACGAAGGCGGAACTCCTCGCGCGGTGCGAGAAGCTCGGCATTCCCTTCGCGCCGATCGTGCGGCCCGTCGAACTGCTCGACGACCCGCATCTCAACGCCAGCGAAGGGCTGGTCGAACTGACCGGGCCCGGCGGGCAGCGCGTGCGCATCCCCGGCCTGCCGGTCAGTTTCGACGGCGAACGCCTGCCGGTGCGCCGCGACGCGCCCGACGTGGGTGCGGACGGGCGTGCGATCCTCGCCGAGCTCGGCTACGCGCCGGCCGAGATCGACCGGCTCTTTGCGGCCGGCACCTTGATCGAAAAAGGCACCCCGCGCGCGGCCGGATAGCCGTCGGATCGGGCGTTTCTTGACGCTTCCGCGGACCGCGGCCTAACCTTCGGGCCAATCCCGGAACAACCGGGCCATGCAAGCCTATTTCCGACAGGGGACCAGAGCATGAAAAAGATCTCCCGCCGCCA
>JAYRKO010000750.1:0-1618 GCA_041905745.1 Tagaea sp.
CGACCTGACGTCCCGAGACGCGGCCGCGGTCCTCCGACAGCAGCCACGCGATGGCGAGGATGCCGAACAGTCCCGCAAACGCCTGCACGCGTTCCATTCAGCTGCGCCCCTGCCAGTGGCGGCGCATCGCCGCGTAGATCGTCTTCGCAGGCGTATCCAGCGCCCCGCACGCCAGCGAGAACGCCGCGCGCGGGCCGGGCTTGCGGACGACCGGATCGCCCAGCCAGCGCTGGCCGAGCTTGAGGCGCGCGTATGTTGCGGGGGCAACGACGATGTCGATGCGCCCGCCGCCGATTGCGCGCAGGCCCGTCGTGACGGCGATTTCCTCGATGTGTGCCCATTCGATCGGCTCGCTCGCGACCCCGGGCAGCGACAGCCCGGCGCGCTCGACGACGACTTTGGGGGTTTCGTCGCGAAACTGCTGGCCGGCCGAAACGCCATAGAACGTGACGAGGACAAGCAGGAAAAATGGCCCCAGAACGCTCTCGCCCTCCTGCCAGGCGTACCAGACCGTGGCGACGGCGACGCCGAAGGCGACCGAGGCCGCCAGCAGGTTCATGCCCGTCGCACGCTTGCTGCGCCGGGCGATCAGAAGGGGAAGTTTCGCATCGCCCAGCGCGACCTGCGCCAGCCGCCCGGCCTGATCGCGCCCGATCGGGGGGCGGGCACCGGTCACAGGTGCTTCAGCCGCACTGCGCGCGATGGCGCAGCATGTGGTCGGCCAGCACGCAGGCCATCATCGCTTCGCCCACGGGCACGGCGCGCAGGCCCACGCACGGATCGTGACGGCCCTTGGTGACGATCTCGGTGTCGTGGCCGTCGAGGTCGATGGTGCGGCGCGGGGATAGGATCGAACTGGTCGGCTTGACCGCGAAGCGGACGACGACCGGCTGGCCCGACGAGATGCCGCCGAGGATGCCGCCGGCATGGTTCGACAGGAAGGTCGGACCGTCATTTCCGGCGCGCATTTCGTCGGCATTTTCCTCGCCGGAAAGTTCGGCCGCCGCGAAGCCGTCGCCGATCTCCACGCCCTTGACCGCGTTGATGCCCATCATTGCCGCGGCCAGGTCGGAATCGAGCTTGCCGTAGATCGGCGCGCCCCAGCCGGCGGGGACGCCCTCGGCGACGACCTCGACCACGGCGCCGATCGAGGAGCCCGACTTGCGGACGCCGTCGAGAAGGGTTTCCCATTCGCCGGCTGCCTTCGCGTCGGGGCACCAGAAGGGATTGCGTTCGACCTCGTCCCAGTTCCAGTTGCCGCGGTCGATCTTGTGCCGGCCGACCTGCACGACGGCGCCGCGGATCTTGACGCCGGTTCCCAGCACGCGCCGCGCGACGGCACCGGCGGCTACGCGGCTTGCCGTCTCGCGCGCCGACGAGCGGCCGCCGCCGCGATAGTCGCGGATGCCGTACTTGGACCAGTAGGTGTAGTCCGCGTGTCCGGGCCGGAATGTCCGCGCGATTTCTGAATAGTCCTTCGAGCGCTGGTCTTCGTTGCGGATCAGGAGCGAAACCGGCGTGCCGGTCGTCTTGCCTTCGAAAACGCCGGACAGGATCTCGACCCGGTCGGGTTCGCGGCGCTGGGTCACGAAGCGGTTCTGGCCGGGCTTGCGCTTGT
>JAYRKO010000751.1:0-1617 GCA_041905745.1 Tagaea sp.
TCGACGCTGGCCGCTTCGGCCGGGCTGGCGCCGTAGAGCGGCCCGTACACTTCGTTCATCGCGACGAACGCGGCGGCCATGCCGGCCGAGGTCTTGAAGAACTGCCGGCGCGACAGCCCGTTCTTCGCGCCCAGCTCGTCGCCCATCGCGTCGAGCAGCACCTGCACCTTCGCCTGCCGCTCGGTCTGCGGGATGGGCATGAATTCGTCCGACGCGATCACCTGCGTGGGGATCGGCGTGCGCGCCGCACCCGTCTCGGCGGGCGCAAGCTGGGACATTTCCCGGTCGGACAACAGGCTCATCGGCGCGCTCCCTTCGGAAATCCGGCGGTTTGTTGCGGCATTCGCCGCACTTGCCTAGAATCCTGTTGCGGTGCGCGCGCCTGCGTCAACCGCGTTCGCGTAACAACCCGGAGAACCGCCTTGGCCGGTCTCGATCGCACGGTCCGCCTGCCCGACGGCACCAAGGTGCCGGCCTTCGGCATCGGCACGTGGCGCATGGGCGAACGCAAGGGCGCCCGCGCGGCCGAAGTCGCTTCCGTGCGTGCGGCGCTCGACCTCGGCGTCCGGCTGGTCGACACGGCCGAGATGTACGGGGAAGGGGAGGCGGAAGCGATCGTGGGCGAGGCGATCGCGGGCCGGCGCAAGGACGCCTATCTCGTCTCGAAGGTCTATCCGCACAACGCCAGCAAGGCCGGCGTCGTGGCGGCGTGCGAACGCTCGCTCAAGAGGCTGGGCGTCGAACGCATCGATCTCTACCTGCTGCACTGGCGCGGCAGCCACAAGCTGGCCGACACGGTCGCGGGCTTCGAGAAGCTGAAGGCGGCCGGCAAGATCGGCGCCTGGGGCGTGAGCAATCTCGACGTCGAGGACATGGACGAGCTGTTCGCCGTGCCCGGCGGCAAGGCGTGCGCGGCCAACCAGGTGCTCTACAACCTGTCGCGCCGGGGCATCGAGGGCGGGCTGCTGCAATGGTGCCGGGCGCGCGGGATGCCGGTGATGGCCTATTCGCCGCTCGAACAGGCGCGCATCCCGACCGCACCGGGCCTCAACGCCGTCGCCAAGCGCCACGGCGCCAGCCCGGCCCAGATCATGCTCGCCTGGGCGCTGCGCCATCCCGACGTCATCGTCATCCCGAAGGCGACGCGCATCGAGCATCTCAAGGAAAACGTCGCGGCGTGCGACATCGCGCTGACGCCGGCGGATCTCGCCGATCTCGACCGCGCGTCGCCGCCGCCGCGCGGGCCGCAGCCCTTGGAAATGCTCTAGGGGCGGGAACCCGCCCGCACTCAGGCGAGTGCGGGCTGGGCTTCGCGGGCGAGTTCGCGCGTGCGCGCCTGCAGCTTGGCGAGCGCGCGCTCCTCGAGCTGGCGCACGCGTTCGCGGCTTACGCCGAAGCGCTTGGAGAGGTCTTCCAGCGTTTCGGGCTCGTCGCGCAGGTTGCGCGCGCGCACGATCTCCTGTTCGCGCGGGTCGAGCGTGGCGAGCGCGCGGTCGACGAGGCCGCGCTGCCAGCGCCGCTCGTCGTCGTCGGCCATGCGGCCTTCGACGTCGGCTTCCGGATCGGCGATCTCGGCGGCCATCGTCTCGCCGTCGCCGGTGCGCACGGGCGCGTCGA
>JAYRKO010000752.1:0-1615 GCA_041905745.1 Tagaea sp.
TGATCGCGCCGATCATGCTCATCCGCGCGACGGTCGACGCCATGATCGCGCGCAAATTCGGCCGGGTCGTAAACATCACGTCGGCCGCGGTGAAAAGCCCGATCCCCAATCTCGGGCTTTCCAACGGCGCGCGTGCGGGCCTTACCGGTTTCGTCGCCGGACTTTCCCGTCAGGTCGCAAAACACAACGTGACGATCAATGCGCTCCTGCCCGGGCCGTTCGATACCGACCGGCTGCGCTCGATGCTGTCGGCCGGCGCCAAATCGTCCGGCAAATCCGTCGACGAAGTGTCGGAAGCCCGCAGGAAATCGAACCCGTCGGAGCGTTTCGGAACGCCGGAGGAGTTCGGCGCCGCCTGTGCGTTCCTGTGCAGTGCACACGCGGGCTATATCGTCGGGCAGAACATCGTGCTCGACGGCGGCGCGTTCGGCGGCACGCTCTAGCTATCCCCTTGACCGGCCAGCGTCCGGCGGGGCGCGGCAAGGTGTCACGAAACCGCAACAGATCGTCGCTTGCCGCGCTTCGTCCGGCCTGTCTAACCTCCGCACGCCGCAATACGAGAGGCGAGGCGAACGGCGAATGGACAGGCGCGACGACAAGGCGGAAATCGAGCTCAAGCTCGCCGTTCCGTCGGATGCGCTTGCCAGGCTGGCGCGCGATCCCCGGTTGAAGGCGCTGGCGGGCGAAGGTCCACGCCGGAAGCGGCTGGTGACGACCTATTTCGATACGCCCGACCGGCGCCTGATGACGGCAGAACTCGCCCTTCGTGTGCGCCGGGAAGGGCGGCGGCGCATCCAGACCCTGAAGACGGCCCAGCACCCCGAACTCGGTCCGCTCGCGCGCGGCGAGTGGGAGCGCGAGATCGTCGGCGAGCGGCCCGTCCTCGATGCGGCATGGCTGGCGGAAATCGGCGACAAGGATGCGCGCCGCCTGCTGGCGAAGCCTAAGATCCGCGCACGGCTGGAGCCGCTGTTCTCGACCGATTTCAGCCGTCAGATCTGGCGTTTGCGGCGCGCCGGAAGCGTGATCGAACTTTCGATCGACAAGGGCACGATCGAGGGCCCCGACGGTCGCGCGCCGATCAGCGAGGTCGAGCTCGAGTTGAAGTCGGGCGACCCGGGCGTACTCTACGGCGTAGCGCGCGAGATCGCGGAAATCGTCCCGGCTGTCGTGGAGACTCGCAGCAAGGCCGAACGAGGCTACGCGCTTGGCCGACCCACCAGCGGCGGCGTGCGCTCCGGCGCATTCGACATGCCGCGCGATGCAAGCGTCGAGACGGCGTTCCGAAACGTCGGGCGCGTGTGCATGGCGCACGCGCGCGCCAACGAGACGCTCGTTCGTGCGAACCCCGCCGTCGAGGGGGTTCACCAGCTGCGCGTCGCCTTGCGACGCATGCGCTCGGCGATTTCGGCATTTCGCGACGTGCTGCCCGAAGATACGCGCGATCGGGTGACCGAGGAGCTTCGCTGGATCGCTTCGAGCTGCGGCGCGGCACGGGACTGGGACGTGTTCCGCACCCAGCTGCTGAAGCCGCTCGCACGCTATGTCGACGACGAGCCGGCGCTGATGCGCGTGACCCGGGCGGCGGATGCCGCGCGCGGCAAGGCCTATGGCG
>JAYRKO010000753.1:0-1613 GCA_041905745.1 Tagaea sp.
GTCAGCTCGACCGCGGGCAATTTCGACTTCAACGGCGTCACGATCGTCGCCAACACGCCGCCGGCGACGACCGGCAGCACGGTCACGCAGACCGAGCAGCAGACGATCACGACCGCGACGTCGTCCACGACGTCGACGACGGCCGTTTCCGGCACGACGGGCGTCGGCGCGACGAGCGTGTCGCTGAGCGATCTCGGCGGCGGCACGTCCCTCGTGTCGGGCTCCGGTGATTTCGGCGGCGGCGGCGGGGGCGGCGGCGCCGTGGTCGTCGTCTCGGGTTCGGGCGGCGGCACGGGCACGGGGACCGGCGGTAGCGGCGGGTCCACGACGCAGGAAGGCGGCGACGGAACGCCGCAGACGACGATCGTCCTGAGCGGGCCGTCGGGCACGACCGGCGGCACCGGTGGCGGGACGCCCGCCGGCGGTACGGGCGGCACCCGCACGGTCGATCCGACGCCGGGCAATCCGGGCGGCAGCACGCCGATCGGTTCGGGCGTGGTCGGAACGTCGAACAGCGGCGGCGCGCCTTCGCTGACGCCGAGCGGCTCGCCCAGCGTCAGCGCGCCTCTTCCGTCGATCGGTCCGTAACGCGCCTCAGCGCACGAACTGGTCGATATAGCCCTCGCCCAATCCGATCTTCGTATAGTGCGCGCGGCACTTCGCGATGCGCGTGAACACGTCGTCGTAGCCGGTCGTGTTGCCGTCCGGATCGACGTAGATCATCGCGCCGTTCACCTGGAAGAAGGTGATCATCTCCTCCACGTGCGGGTCGACGACCAGCGTGTGCGTCTCGCCCGGCGCCTCGTAGACGTAGCCGCCCTCGCGCGCGATCCAGTCGTGTTCGAGATAACGCCACTCGCCCTTCAGCACGAAGCCGTGCACGGGCAGCGGATGGCGATGGCGCGACAATACGCCGGCCTTGCGCACGCGCAGCAGGTTCATCCAGTACCCGCCCGAGGCCGACAGCATCAGCGGGCGGAACCAGACGTTCGGCTCGATGGGCACCCACACGCGCTCGTCCGTCGGGATGGCGGGATGGACCACCAGTTCGGGCGGCGATTCCTTGGGCTGCGGATGGCGGTAGGGAATCCATTTGTCGTCCATCGCGTCCTCGCAGGTCAGATGCTGGCGTAGCCGCCGTCCACCGGCAGCGTGGCGCCCGTCACGAAGGCCGCGTCGGGCGAAAGCAGGAAGGCGACAGCACCACCCAGATCGCCGGGCTGGCCCCAACGGCCCATCGGCGTGCGGCCGAGGATGCCGGCCGAACGCGCGGGATCTTCGACGAGCGGTTTGGTCAGGGCCGTGTCGATCCAGCCGGGCGCGATGGCGTTGACGCGGATGCCGTCGGCGGCCCAGGCGGCGGCGAGGCTTTTGGTGAGCTGCACCACGCCGCCCTTGGACGCCGAATAGCCCGGCACGAAGGGCGAGCCGAAAAAGGAAAGCATCGAAGCCGTGTTGACGATGGCGCCCTTCGCGGCAGCCAGCAGCGGCTTTGCCGCCAGGCACATGCGCATCGTGCCCACGAGATTGACCTCGATCGTGCGCCGGAAGCCCTCGATCTCGAATTCCGCGCCGGCGCGCTGGATCGTGCCCGCGCAATTGACAAGCCCGTC
>JAYRKO010000081.1:0-8407 GCA_041905745.1 Tagaea sp.
CGGCCTTGGGCCCGTCGAGATCGAGCGCCACGCCGCCGACGTCCGACTTGTGCAGCACCTGCGGCGAATAGATCTTGAGCGCGACGCGCCCGCCGATGCGCGCGGCGGCTTCGGCCGCGGCGGCCGCGTCCTTGGCCAGTTCGCCCTTCGGCAGCCGGAAGCCGTAGCCCTGCAGCACGCGGCGCACGTCGGGATCGGGCAGCCATTCGAGGCCGGCCGCAAGTGCGTCCGCCACGGCCGCGCGCGCGTCGGCCGGGTCGGGTGCGAGATTGTCGGGTGCCGCGTCGGGCACCTCCATCAGGTTTTCCTGCGCGCGCCGGTAGCGCACGAGATGCATGAAGCCGCGCACCGCCTTGTCGGGCGTCTCGAAGGACGGGATGCGCGCGTCGGCGAACAGCGCGCGCGCGGCAAGCGCATTGTCCGTGCCGCCGAGCCACGAGGCGAGCACGGGCCGGCGCGCGCCCTTGGTGGCGGCGACCACGGCCTCGGCCGCTTCGACCGACGAGGCGATGGCCGTCGGGCAGTTGAGCGCCAGGATCGCGTCGACCTCCGGGGCGGCGAGCAGCGCGTCGAGCGACGCCTTGTAGCGCTTGCCGTCGGCGTCGCCGATGATGTCGATCGGATTGCCGTGCGACCAGGTGCGCGGCAGCACGGCGTCGAGTTTCGCGAGCGTGGCGGGTTCGAGATTGGCAAGATGGCCGTCCTCGTCCATCAGCGCATCGGTCGCGAGCACGCCGAGACCGCCGCCGTTGGTGAGGATCGCAAGCCGGTCGCCGCCGTGCACGGGCGGTGCCGCGAGCGTGGCGACGGCGTCGAACAATTCGTCGATGTCGTAGACGCGCAGCATGCCGGCCCGCCGGAACGCGGCGTCGTAGACCGAATCGGCGCCCGCAAGCGCGCCGGTGTGCGAGGCGGCGGCCTTCGCCGCTTCGGCATGGCGGCCGGCCTTGATGACGACGACGGGCTTGAGGCGGGCGGCGGCGCGGGCGGCGCTCATGAACTTGCGCGCGTGCGTGACGGCTTCGATATAGAGGAGGATCGCGCGCGTGCGGCCGTCGTTGGCGAGCCAGTCGAGCATGTCGCCGAAATCGACGTCGCTCATGTCGCCCAGCGACACCATCTGCGAGAAGCCGATCTTGCGCGGCAGCGCCCAGTCGATGACGGTCGTCGCCATCGCGCCCGACTGCGTGACGAACGCCAGATCGCCCTTGGGCGGCGTCACGTGCGCGAAGGTCGCGTTGAGGCCTATGCCCGGCACCATGACGCCAAGGCAGTTCGGGCCCACGATGCGCATCAGATGCGGGCGCGCGGCTTCCAGCATCGCGCGTTCGAGTTCCTTGCCGCGCCCCTCGCCCAGCTCGCCGAAGCCCGCGGTGATGACGACCGCCGCCTTGCAGCCGCGCGCACCCAGCTCGGCGATCAGGCCCGGGACCGTGTCGGGCGGCGTGCAGATGACGGCGAGATCGGGAACCGTCGGCAGGCTCGCCACGTCGCGGTAGGCGAACACGCCCTCGATCGCGTCGTATTTCGGATTGACCGGCAGCACGGGCCCCGCGAAGCCCGCATGGAACAGGTTGCGCGCGAGCACGGAACCCACCGAGCTGGGCTTGGGCGTGGCGCCGATCAGCGCGATGGATTTGGGTTCGAGCAGCTTGTCGAGATTGCGGATCGACATAAGAAAATCAGGCCCCTTTGCTGCGGCGCAACATGCTAGACGGGCGAAGCATTAGCTGAAAGAAATTCTTCGGTGAACCCCGATTCGATCCTCGTTTACGTCGGTCTCGACCTTGTCGGCGACGGGCTGCTGAAGCTGCCCTTCGTACGGACCTTACGCGCCAATTGGCCGCACGCAAATCTGGTGTGGTGCGCGGGCAAAGGCCCCAGCGCCTTCGCCGGCGGCCTGCGACCGCTCGTCGCAGGCCTGATCGACGAGACGATCGAGAATGCGGGCTTCGGTTCGCGCATGGCCGACATGTTCGCCCGGCCGCTGGCGGGGCGCGCCTTCGACCTCGTGATCGACACGCAGCGCCGCTTCGCGACGAGCCTTGCCGTGCGCCGCGTGCGCCATCGCCGCTTCGTGTCGGGTGCGGCAGGCTTCCTGCTGTCCGACGGCAAGCCCGCGAACACCGGCAAGCCGCGCTCGATGCACGGCCAGCTGATGCAGCTCGTGGAAGCGGCCGGCGGCGATCCCGCGAAGCCGGCGCCCGCATTGAACCTGCCCGACGACGCGAAGGCGGCCGCCGCCGCCCTGCTGCCGCAAGGGCCGCGCTATGTGGGTCTGGCGCCGGGGGCGGGCAACCGCGCGAAGAGCTGGCCGCTCGACCGGTTCGTGGCGCTCGCCCGCGATCTCGGCGACGCAGTGCCGGTCTTCATCCTCGGCCCGGACGAGCGCGACTGGATCGAGACGTGCCGCGCGGTGCCCGGCGCGCGGCTGCCGTTGCAGGATGCCGCAGCACGGGGCTTCGCGCCCTCGCCCGTGCTCACCATCGCGCTTGCCCAGCGCCTCGTCGCGTCGGTCGCCAACGATTCGGGCGGCGGGCACATGCTGGCGGCGGGCGACGGCGCGCTCGTCTCGCTGTTCGGGCCGACCGACCCCGCGAAGTTCGCGCCGGTCGCGCGCAAGATCGCGGTGCTGCGCGCGCAGGATTTCGGCGGCGAGACGATGGATGCGATCCCGCTCGACGCGGTCGCGAAGGCGCTTCAGTCGTCGACGATGGCCGGCGCGCCGCGCTGAGACAGCCGTTCGCCCGGAAAGCGGCGCATCAGCCACACGACCATCAGGATGCCGGGCAACGCGGCCAGCGTCGTGACGGCGAAAAACGTCGGCCAGCCCAATTGCAGCGACAGCCAGCCGCTGCCCGCCGTCAGCGTCGTTCGCCCGACCGAGGCGAGGCTCGACAGCAGCGCGTACTGCGTGGCCGTGAAGGCGACGTTGCACAGGCCCGAGAGATACGCGACGAACGCGGCCGACCCCATGCCCCCGGTGAAGTTCTCGAAGCCGATCGTCACGGCGAGCAGCGCCACGTCGTGCCCGACCCACGCCTGGGCGACATAGAGCAGGTTCGAAACCGCCTGCAGCAGGCCGCAGATCAGCAGCGAGCGGTAGAGGCCGTAGCGGTTGACGACGGCCCCGCCCGCCGCCACGCCCGCAAGCGTGGCGAAGACGCCCGCGATCTTCGAGATCGACGCGACCTCGACGCGCGTGAATTCCATCGCGACGTAGAACGGGTTCGCCATCGCGCCGGCAAGCGCGTCGCCGAACTTGTAGAGCACGATGAAGACGAGGATCAGCAGCCACGAAGGCCGGGACGCGAAATCCGCGAACGGCCCCACGACGGCATCGCGCGTCCACGCGACGGCCTTCTGCGCGAACGTCGCCCCTTCGACCGGGGCCAGCACCGAGGGCGGTGCCGCGGGCTCGCGCGTCAGCCACACGGTGAGGGCGCCCACGCCCATCAGCGTCGACATCAGCGCGAAGGCGAAGTTCCAGCCGCCGTATTCGGCCGCAAACAGCGCGCCGGCGGAAGAAGCCATCATCCCGAAGCGGTAGCCCCACTGCGTGGCCGCGGCACCCGCACCCTGCTCGTCGGGCGCCAGCAGTTCGATACGGTAGGCATCGATGACGATGTCCTGGCTTGCCGACAGGAACGCGATGACGACCGCAACGAGGGCGGTGGGCCACGGGTCGACCCGCGGATCGGTCAGGGCAAGACAGAAGATCGCGACGGCCAGCGCCGCCTGGAGCGCCAGTGCCCACGAGCGCCGGCGGCCGAAACGTCGGGCGAACGAACCCAGCGGCAGCCGGTCGATCACCGGCGCCCACAGGAACTTGAGCGAATAGGCCGTGCCGACCAGCCCCAGCGCGCCGATCGCGGTCCGGTCGACGCCCGTCTCGGCAAGCCAGAAGGAAAGGGTTCCGAACGTCAGCGGCAGCGGCAGGCCCGAGGAAAAGCCCATGAACAGCACGGCCAGCAAGCGCGGGCGCAGATAGACGGCGAGCGTGTCGCGCCAGTTGGTTAGCGTCGGATCGGCCATTTCGGGTCGGGGATTCGCGAATCGGGAAGCGTCGGGCCCAGTCTACGCGCGCATCGCAGTGCGTCGAGAATTAATGCGCCCTCGGGAGTCGCCTCGGCAGGCCGCTTGTGATAAGCGTCCGCCCCCGCCGGAATTCGACACTACAAATGATCCAGCCCGCCCTCGCGCTCGACAACGCGTTCCAACCCGACACGATCCGCAGCAATCGGCTGCGGCGCTTCCACGCCTATTGGGACGCGCGGCGCGGCGCGCGCGCGATGCCCGCGCGCAGCGACATCGACCCGGTCGAGATCCCGTGGATGCTCGGCTATGTCTCGCTGCACGACGTGCTGCCCGACGGCGGCTTCCGCTTCCGCGTCGACGCGTCGAACACGTCGGCGATGTTCGGCATCGACATGACCGGACGTCGGCTCGACGAATATCCGGACGGCGAGATGCGCGAGCGCATCCGCCGGGCGCTGGAAACCGTCGTGCTGATCCGCCGGCCGTTGCGCAGCGATCTCGACTATGCGACCGCGTTCAACCACTGGCGCTACGAGCGGCTGGTGCTGCCGCTGGCCGCCGACGGCGCCACGCCCGACATGCTGATGTCGGCGATCGACGTCGCCCCGATGCACGCGGCCTGAGATCCGGGCGCCCGCCGGCCGTAACCCTGACGCGGCTTGCCAAGGGGTCGAGACGTGCCCTAGCCTAACGAAAACGACGGCGGCGAAGTTGCCGGTGTACTTTCGGGAGGAGCACGTCAGTTGTGAAGCCGACGGACATCACGGCGCCCGACTACTTCCATAAAGTCGTCGACTGCCAATGGGCCTGCCCGGCGCACACGCCGGTTCCCGAATATATCCGCCTCATCGCCGGAAAACGCTTCGCAGACGCCTATATGGTGAACTGGAAGTCGAACGTGTTCCCGGGCGTGCTCGGGCGCACCTGCGACCGGCCGTGCGAACCGGCCTGCCGCCGCGGCCGGGTCGAGGCCGAGCCGGTCGCCATCTGCCGCCTCAAGCGCGTGGCCGCCGACAACAAGGGCGACGTCGCCGGACGCATGCCCACGGCCGCGGCGCGCAACGGCAAGCGCGTCGCCGTGATCGGCGCCGGGCCCGCCTCGCTGACCGTCGCGCGCGACCTGCTGGCGAGCGGCTACCACGTGACGATCTTCGAGCAGGACCCGTTCGCGGGCGGCATGATCCGCACGCAGATCCCGAAATTCCGCCTGCCCGAATCGGTCATCGACGAGGAAGTCGGCTACATCCTGGCGCTGGAGCCCGAGCTGCGGCTGGGCAAGCGCGTGGACAGCCTCAAGGCCGTGCTCGACGAAGGCTTCGATGCCGTGTTCGTGGGTTGCGGCGCGCCGCGCGGGCGCGATCTCGACGTGCCCGGCCGCAAGGAGGCCGCCGCCAACATCCATATCGGGATCGAATGGCTCGCGTCGGTGTCGTTCGGCCACACGACGTCGGTGGGCAGGCGCGTGATCGTGCTGGGCGGCGGCAACACGGCGATGGATTGCTGCCGTTCCTCGCGCCGGCTGGGCGGCGCGGAAGTGACCGTCGTCGTGCGCTCGGGCTTCGGCGAGATGAAGGCTTCGCCCTGGGAAAAAGAGGACGCGATGCACGAAGGCATCCCGATCCGCAATTTCCTCGTGCCCAAGGAAGTGCTGCACGAGAAGGGCAGGCTCACGGGCATGCGCTTCACGAAGGTGAAGCCGGAGACCGACGCCAAGGGCCGGCGCAACCTCGTGCCCACGGGCGAGGCGGACGTCGACATCCCGTGCGACGACGTGCTCGTCGCGATCGGACAGGAAAACAGCTTCCCGTGGATCGAGCGCGACTCGGGCGTGGAATTCGACAAATACGGCATGCCGGTCGTCGACCCGAAGACGCTGCGCTCGACCAACCCGAAGGTCTTCTTCGGCGGCGATGCGGCCTTCGGGCCCAAGAACATCATCTGGGCCGTCGCCCACGGCCACGAGGCGGCCGTGTCGATCGACCGGATGTGCCACGGCCTCGACCCCGCCGAACGTCCCGCGCCCGGCACCACGTTGGTCAGCCAGAAGATGGGCATCCATGAGTGGTCGTACGACAACGACATCGCGCCCGACCAGCGCCACAAGGTGCCCCAGCGCGAACCGGAAGAGACGCTGAAGGACATCCGCGTCGAGGTCGAGCTCGGCTACGACGACATGCTCGCCTACAAGGAAGCCGAACGCTGCCTGAACTGCGACGTGCAGACGGTGTTCACGAGCAAGCTGTGCATCGAGTGCGACGCGTGCGTCGACATCTGCCCGATGGACTGCATCACCTTCACCGACGACGCGCCGGAAGGCGAGCTTCGCACGAAGCTGACCGCGCCCGCGGCGAACGCCACGCAGGACATCTACGTGGCCGCCGGCCTCAAGACCGGGCGCATCATGGCCAAGGACGAGGACGTCTGCCTGCATTGCGGCCTGTGCGCCGAACGCTGCCCCACGGGTGCGTGGGACATGCGCAAGTTCCTCCTCGAAATGACCCACGCGGGGCACGCATGCCGCAAAGGCTAGAAGCGACGAACGACTTCGTCGTCAAGTTCGCGAACGTCAACGGTTCGGGCTCGGCTTCGGCCAACCGGCTCTTCGCCAAGGCGATCCTGCGCATGGGCGTGCCCGCCACGCCGCGCAACATCTTTCCCTCGAACATCCAGGGCCTGCCGACCTGGTACGAGGTGCGCGTCTCCGAGAAGGGCTATCTGGGCGCGCGCGGGGGCGTGGATCTCGCCGTGGCGATGAACCCGCAGACCTGGGATCGCGACGTCAAGGAAATCGAGCCGGGCGGCTACCTGTTCTACGACAGCTCGAAGCCGATGCCCGATTCGAAGTTCCGCAAGGACGTGAACGTCGTGGGCGTGCCGCTGACGCAGATGTGCAACAGCGCCTATTCCGACCCGCGCCAGCGCCAGCTTTTCAAGAACATCATCTATATCGGCGCGCTCGCGGCCCTGCTCGACATCGAGACGCAGGTCGTCGAACAGCTGCTGGCCGAGCAGTTCAAGGGCAAGGACAAGCTGATCGCGCCCAACGTCGAGGCGTTCCACATGGGGCGCAACTGGGCGCTCGAGAACCTGAAGTGCCCGCTCGGCATCCGCGTCGCGCGGCGCGACGCGATCGGCGACAAGATCTTCCTTGAAGGCAACTCCGCGGCCGCCTTGGGCGCGGTCTATGGCGGGGCCAGCGTGTGCGCCTGGTATCCGATCACGCCGTCCTCCTCGGTCGCCGAGGCGTTCGAGCGCCACTGCCGGCGCTACCGCACCGACAAGGAGACCGGCAAGGGCCGCTACGCGATCGTGCAGGCCGAGGACGAGCTTGCGTCCATCGGCATGGTGATCGGCGCGGCCTGGAACGGGGCACGCGCCTTCACGGCCACGTCGGGACCCGGCATCTCGCTGATGCAGGAATTCCTCGGCCTCGCCTATTTCGCCGAGATCCCGGCGGTCGTCATCGACGTGCAGCGCGGCGGCCCGTCGACCGGCATGCCCACGCGCAACCAGCAGTCCGACGTCCTCTCCTGCGCCTACGCCAGCCACGGCGACACCAAGCACGTGCTGCTGCTGCCCGAAGACCCGCGCGAATGCTTCGAGTTCGGCGCGACGGCCTTCGACCTCGCCGACCGGCTGCAGACGCCGATCTTCGTCATGCTCGAACTCGAGATCGGCATGAACGAACGGCTGTGCGCCCCGCTCGCCTGGGACCCGGCGCGCAAGCTCGACCGCGGCAAGGTGATGACCGCCGCCGATCTCGACGCGGCGCGCACCTTCGGGCGCTATCTCGACGTCGATGGCGACGGCATTCCCTACCGCACGCTGCCCGGCACGCATCCGACCAAGGGCGCCTTCTTCACGCGCGGCACCACCAAGGACCGCATGGCGCGCTATTCCGAGGAAGGGCCGGACTACGTCGACAACATGGAGCGGCTGCTGCGCAAGTTCGCGACGGCCGCGCGTCTGGTGCCGCCGGCCATAACCAAGCCGGCGCGCGAGGCGACGCGCGCGGGCGTCGTCTACTACGGCTCGACCAGTCCGGCGATGGACGAAGCGCTCGACGTGCTGCGCGAACGCAACGTCCATCTCGACGCGCTGCGCATCCGCGCTTTCCCGTTCGGGCCCGAGGTCGAGGCCTTCCTCGACGCGCACGACAGCGTCTTCCTCGTCGAGCAGAACCGCGACGCGCAGATGCGCACGCTGATCGTCAACGAGCTGGGCGTCGATCCCGCGCGGATCGTGCCGGTGCTCAATTTCGACGGCAGTCCGATCACCGCCCGCTTCATCGTCAACGCCATCGCCGAACGCATGACGGGCGCCAACGTCAAGCCGCTTCGCAAGGCCGTGCCATGACCTATATCGCCAA
>JAYRKO010000082.1:0-8405 GCA_041905745.1 Tagaea sp.
GGAATGGCCGCATGAGCGAAGACGTGCTCGACCAGGCCGCCGCCTGGCGCAAGGAAGGCCGCAAGGTGGCGCTCGCCACCGTCGTGACGACGTGGGGCTCCTCGCCGCGTCCCGTGGGCTCGCAGCTCGCCGTCGACGCGAACGGCAAGTTCCTCGGCTCGGTCTCCGGCGGCTGCATCGAGAGCGCGGTCATCAAGGAAGCCCTCGACGCCATCGAGAACGGCCGCCCGCGCCTGCTCGATTTCGGCGTGACCAACGAACAGGCCTGGGAAGTGGGCCTTGCCTGCGGCGGCAAGGTGCAGGTCTATGTCGAGCGGCTGGACTGAGCGATGAAACCCGAAATCCTCGACGCCCTCCAGAAGGCGCGTGCGGCCAAGCGGCCGGTGGCGCTCGCCACGAACCTGCGCTCCGGCCAGCAGAAGATCATCTTCGAGACCGAGAGCGAAGGTCCGCTGTGCCTCGACGTCGACATGCTGGCGGGTGCCGCCGACATGCTGAAGCGCGACGAAAGCGGCACGTTCCAGACCGGCGCGGGCCCCGTCTTCGTGCAGGTGTTCAACCCGCCGCCGCGTCTCGTCATCGTCGGTGCGGTCCACATCGCCGAACCGCTCGCGCGCATGGCGAGCCTCGCCGGCTACGGCACGACGCTGGTCGACCCGCGCCGCGCCTTCGCCGCCTCGCAGAAATTCGACGGGTTCGAAGTGTCGACCGACTGGCCGGACGAAGCGCTCGCGACCCTCAAGCCCGACGTGCGCACCGCCATCGTCACGCTGACGCACGACCCGAAGATCGACGATCCCGCGCTTGAAAGCGCACTGAATTCGCCGGCGTTCTATATCGGTGCGCTCGGCTCGCGAAAGACGCACGCCGCGCGCCTCGCCCGCCTCAAGGAACGCGGCTTCGACGATGCCGCACTGGCGCGCATCCACGGTCCGGTCGGCCTAGCCATCGGCGCGCTGTCGCCGGCGGAGATCGCCGTTTCCATCGTCGCCGAGATCACCAAGGTCCGGCGCGGGGAAGACTGAGCCGATGCGCTTCGGCCCCACCCGCATCGACGAGGCCGAGGGCACGATTCTCGCGCATTCGCTGAAGCTGCCGGGCCTCGCCTTCAGGAAGGGGCGCACGATCTCGGCCGCCGACGTGGCGGCCCTGCGCAATGCCGGCATCGGCGAAATCGTCGCCGCGCGCCTCGAATCCGGCGACGTGCCGGAGGACGAGGCGGCGCAGGCGCTTGCCCGCGCGCTTGCCGGCGAACGGGTCGACGTCGCCGCCCCGTTCACTGGGCGCTGCAACCTGTTCGCCAAGGGTGCGGGCATCGCGCGCATCGATGCGGCACTCGTCTCGGCGATCAATGCGGTCGACGAGGCGATCACCGTCGCCACCGTCGAGGACATGGCGCCCGCCCCCGACCGCGGCATGCTGGCGACCGTCAAGATCATCCCCTTCGCCGCACCGCGTGCCGCACTCCAGCGCTGCCTCGAGCTCGCCCGGCGCGCGAAGGCCGTGGCGCTGTCGCCCTATTCGCCGCGCAAGGCCGCCTTGGTGCAGACGACGCTGCCGGGCCTGAAGCCCTCGATCCTCGACAAGACCGAGGCGACGACCCGCGACCGGCTCGCGGCTTTGGGCGGCACGCTCGGCACCACACTTCGCTGCGACCACGCGATCGGCGCGCTTGCGCAACGCCTGCGCGACCTTGCCGCACAGGACTGCGACCCGATCCTCGTGCTCGGCGCGTCCGCCGTCGTCGACCGGCGCGACGTGATCCCGGCGGCCGTCGAGATCGCGGGTGGCAGCATCGAACGCTTCGGCATGCCGGTCGATCCCGGCAACCTGCTGCTGCTCGGTACGCTTGCGGGCAAGCGCGTCGTCGGCCTGCCGGGCTGCGCGCGTTCGCCCAAGCTCAACGGCTTCGACTGGGTGCTCCAGCGCGTCGCCGCCGGCGTGCCGGTCGACGGGGCCGCCATCGCCGCGATGGGCGTGGGCGGCCTGCTCGCCGAAATCCCGCGCCCCACCCCGCGCGACGGATCGGCGCTGCCGACCGCACCGCGCGTCTGCGCGGTTGTGCTCGCCGCCGGCCGCTCCACGCGCATGGCGCCCGCCAACAAGCTGTTCGTCGAAATCGACGGCAAGCCGCTTCTCGATCGCGCGGTCGAGGCGGCGACGGGTTCGGGCTGCGTCGAGACGGTCGTCGTCGTCGGCAACGAAGCGGCGCGTGCGCGCTCGATCCTTGCCGGGCGCAAGGTGCGCATCGTCGAGAACAAGGATTTCGCACAAGGCATGGCGACGTCGCTTCGCGCGGGCATCGCCGCCGTTCCCGCCGACTGCGATGCGGCCCTCGTGCTGCTGGGCGATATGCCCGGCGTCACGGCCAAGCATGTCGACCGGCTGATCGCGGCCTTCGCCCCGCACGAGGATCGCGCGATCTGCGTGGCGACCCGGCAGGGAAAGCGCGGGAACCCGGTGCTGTGGGCAAGCGCGCATTTTGCCGAAATGCTGGCGCTGGACGGCGACCAGGGTGCGCGCACGCTGATCCGCAAGCACGAAGCGCAGGTGTGCGACGTGGAGATGGACGACGACGGCGTGCTCGTCGATCTCGATACGCCTGAAGCGCTTGCGGCCTATCGCGCCGGCCGGGAGAAATCCGGATGAGCGCCAACACGTTGCGCCGGCGTTTCCCGATCCTGACCGACGGGCTTGCCTATCTCGACAGCGCGGCGAGTGCGCAGATGCCCGACATCGTGCTCGAACGCCTGCGCTTTTTCGAGACGCGCGAGCGCGCCAACGTCAAACGCGGCGTCCACCGGCTTGCGGAAGCGGCCACGGAAGCCTACGCGACCGCCCGCACGCAGGTCGCCGCCTATGTCGGCGGCAAGCCCGACGAGATCGTGTTCACAAGCGGCACTACCGCCTCGATCAACCTCGTCGCGCATTCGTTCGGTTCGACACTGGAGGCGGGCGACGAGATCGTGCTGAGCGGTCTCGAACACCACGCCAATCTCGTGCCGTGGCAGATGCTGGCTACGCGCGCCGGCGTGATGCTGCGTTTCCTGCCGGTGACCGACGAGGGGCGCATCGACCTTGCCGCCCTGCCCGGCCTGATCGGACCGAAAACGAGGCTCGTGGCGCTGGCGCACGTGTCGAACGTGACCGGCGCCGTCCTCGACGCCGCACCTGTCGTCGCGGCGGCGCGCGCGGTGGGTGCACGCGTGCTGCTCGATGGCGCGCAGCGCGTACCCCACGGCCCGGTCGACGTCGCCGCACTCGGCGTCGATTTCTACGCCTTCAGCGGCCACAAGCTGTTCGCGCCGCACGGCGTGGGCGCGCTGTGGGCGCGCGCCGAACTGCTCGATACGATGCCGCCTTTCATGGGCGGCGGCGAGATGATCGCGCGCGTGGAACTTTCCGGCAGCACGTGGGCCAAGGCGCCCGCGAAATTCGAGGCGGGCACGCCGCCCATCGGCCCGGCGATCGGGATGGGGGCCGCGTGCGCTTGGCTGTCCGGGCTGCCGTGGGCCGACATCGCGGCCAACGAGGCGCGGCTTGCCCAGCGCCTGCTCGACGGACTTGCGGCCACGAAGGGCGTGCGTCTGCTCGGGCCGGCGGGCCTGCAGGGGCGCGCACCCGTGATCTCCTTCGACCTCGCCGGCGCACACCCCCACGACGTCTGCCAGATCATGGATGCGAGCGGCGTGGCGCTGCGCGGCGGGCATCATTGCGCGCAGCCGCTGCATTCCCGCTTCGACCTCGCCGGCACGACGCGGGCTTCGCTGGCGCTCTACAGCGACGATTCCGACGTCGACCGGTTCTTCGACGGGCTGGCGCAGGCGCGCAAGGTGCTGGTGTGAGCGACGCCCTCTATCAGGACGAGATCCTCGCCCGCGCGAAGGACGCCACCCACGCCGGCCGGCTCGACGGCCCGGCGAAGACGGCCACGCTCGACAATCCGCTGTGCGGCGACCGGGTGACGCTCGATTTCGCGCTCGACGGCGGGCGGATTTCGGCCGTGCGCCATTTCGTTCGCGGCTGCGCCCTGTGCAAGGCATCGGCCGCCACGCTGGCCGCCGAACTCGAAGGAAAGACTGCCGCGGAGGTCGCCGCAGCCGGCACGGCGCTGGACGGCGTACTGGCCGGTTCCGGGCCTGCCGACAGCCCCTGGCGGGCCTTTTCGCCCGTCGGAAAGCACAAAAGCCGGCACGATTGCGTGCGTCTACCCGTCGCCGCCGCGAGGGCCGCCTTCGAGGCTTGATTTGCGCGCCCGTCCCCGTTAGATAAGCGCGCCTTTCCGGCCCGACGTTCCCTTCGTCTAGAGGCCTAGGACACCACCCTTTCACGGTGGATACAGGGGTTCGAATCCCCTAGGGAACGCCATTTTTTCAATATGTTATCAGAAAATTCTAACCTTCCGCATGATACGGAGGCAGGCGCGAATCGCGCGGCACTCAGCGCGATTCCGGCGGCGGCGGAATGCTGGCCACAAGGCTCGCCAACCCGTCCGAATAGCGCCGACGCAGTTCGGTCCAGTACGGGTCGTCCTTCTCGAACGTCCTGAAATTCGCCGCCGAGAAGCTGTCGGTCGCATAGCGCAGCAGGTCGATGGGTGCGTCGACCGACATGTTGCTTCGCATGGTCGCATCGAAGGACAGCAGCGAGAGCTTCGCCGCCTCGTCGAGCGTGCTTTGTCCGCTGAGCGCGCGATCGAGGATCGGCTTGCCGTACTTCGTCTCGCCCAGTTGCAGGAAACGCGACCGGTCGGAAGCCTCGACGAAATTCCCGGCCGAATAGATGTGGAAGAGCCGCGGCGGTTCGCCCGCAATCTGCCCGCCGACGAGGAAATTGCCGTGCGGATCGCCGAAAGGCTGGACGAAGCTGCCGTCGCGCCCGACAACCTCGCGCAGCTTGGCGCCCACGATCATCGCGACGTCGAACATCGTTCGCGCAGCGTAGAGGTCGTAGCCGTAGTTGCCCGTCCCGGCCGACTCCCGCAGGCCGCTGACGACGGCCTGCGTCGTGGCGAGATTGCCCGCCGACAGGATCGCGATTACGCGCTGGCCGGGATCCTCGAAGATCGCCAGCTTCTTGACCAGTGCCACCTGGTCGATGCCGGCGTTCGAGCGCGAGTCCGACGCGAGCACGAGGCCCGCGGGCAGCAGGATGCCCAGGCAATAGGTCATTCGGTTTCCCCCTGCGCCCGGCTTCGCGCCGGACGTCGCCCAAGCATCGACTTTGCCGGCGCAAGCTGCAAGTCTGTCCTTGGCCGATGCCGGAGGGGAATTTGGATTCGATCCGCGATCTCGATGGCCTGCTCGCCGCCGTTTGCACGGACGTGGCACCGCAGATCGGCACGGGACGCGTGGCGGATTACATCCCCGCGCTCGCGCGCGTCGATCCGCGCCGCTTCGGCATCGCGATCGCGACGTGCGACGGGCGCGCGGCCATGGCGGGCGACGGCGACGTCCCCTTCTCGATCCAGTCCGTCTCGAAGGTCTTCACATTGACGCTGGCGCTGGGTCGCGTGGGCGACGCGCTGTGGCGGCGCGTGGGCCGCGAGCCGTCGGGCTCGCCGTTCAATTCCATCGTCCAGCTCGAACACGAACGCGGCATTCCGCGCAATCCGCTGATCAACGCCGGCGCGCTCGTCGTCACCGACACGATCCTCGCCGGCCGCCGGCCGGAAATCGCGGTCGCCGAAATCCTCGCCTATCTGCGCGATCTCGCGAACGACGCGTCGGTGACGGTCGACCGCGAAGTCGCGAAATCGGAAGCCGACACGGGCTTTCGCAATGCCAGCCTCGCGAACTTCATCAAGGCGTTCGGCAATCTCGACAATCCGGTCGCCTCGGTGCTGGAAACCTATTTCAGCCAGTGCGCGCTGGCGATGAGCTGCCGCCAGCTCGCGACCGCCGGGCTCTTCCTCGCCAATCGCGGCGTCGATCCGGCCGGCGGGCAGCGCGTGGTCGACGAGGAAGCAGCGCGGCGCATCAACGCGATCATGATGACCTGCGGCCACTACGACGCGTCGGGCGATTTTGCCTTCCGCGTGGGCCTGCCGGGCAAGAGCGGCGTGGGCGGCGGCATCCTCGCGATCGCGCCGCGCCGGGCCGCGATCGCCGTGTGGTCGCCGGGCCTCAACGCGTCCGGCAATTCGCTGGTCGGCGCGCTTGCGCTCGAAAGCCTCGCGCAACGCACGGGCTGGTCGGTCTTCTAGGCGCGGCGGAAGGGGAACATGGCGCGCAATGCCGGATCGCGCAGCCACAGCCCGCCCCACATGAACAGGCCGAGATAGACGCCGAACAGCGTATGGCTGAACAGCGGATTTTCGACGCGTATCTGCGTGGCAATGGCGCCGCCCAGAAGACCGGTCGTAAGCACCGCGCCCAGCAGCGACGTGCGCGGCACCAGATACAGCACAAGGCAGGCAAGCTCGATCAGCCCGACCATCCGGCCATAGCCGTCCGGCCAACCCAGTTCGCGGAACGATTCGGCCGCCACGTCCGGAATGAACAGCTTCGGCGTGATCGAGGCGAACGTCAGAAAGACGGCGAAGACGCCGGTCAGCGCGTATCCGATCCGCTTCATCGTCGTCTCGCTCATGTCGTACCCCGCTTTCCGCCGGCCTGCGCTTGCGCAAGCGTGTAGCCGACGAGGGCATTCGCATGACCATGGCCCATGCCGTGCGCCTGCTTCAGCCAACCGACGAGTTCCATGTGCTTCATGTCACGCTGCATGCGGATCAGCTTCTGCCAGTCCGCAATCGGCCGACCGTACTTCTTTTCGATCGAGGGGAAGTATGAGGCCGGACCTTTGACGGGTGCGGCATTCGCCTTCGTCTTTCCGGATTGCATCTGCGGTTCCTGCGTGGCGGCCGACCGGCGGGCATCGACGGGGATTGCGGATACGGGCGGCCGGATTTATCTTACGATCAAGATAACCGGAAATATCTTAGCGTCAAGATAAAATGCCGACATCCGAACCCGAAGACGACTGGATCGACCTTCGCCGCCGGCAATGGGCCAAGGAAATGCCCGATCTCGACACGGTCGGCATGGCGATCCTCGGCCGCGCGCGCGTCCTGACGATGCATGTGCGCCCGGAGATCGAAAAGATCTTCGCGCGCCACGACCTCGACAGCGGCGAATGCGATGTCCTGTTCACCTTGCTGCGCGCCGGCCGACCTTATCGGCTGAGGCCGACCGAGCTGTTCAATTCCCTGATGATCACGTCCGGCGGTCTCACCGGCCGCCTGTCGCGCCTGGAGAAGGCCGGGCTCATCGAACGGATTTCCGACGCGACCGACGCGCGCAGTCTGCCCGTCGGCCTGACGCCGGCAGGCCTGAAGACGGCGCGCGCCGCCTTTGCCGAAGACATGCGCCTCGAGGCCGAACTTCTCGCCTGCCTCTCCGAAGCCGACAAGCGGACGCTCGCGGGGCTGCTGCGCAAGCTTTCGATCGGCCTGATGAAGCGCGGACGCTAGATCTCGACCAGCGCGATGAAGATCATCGACACGTCGGTGCCGTTCTCCGACAGCGGCAGGAGCAGCACTTCGTTCGTCAACAGGCGCCCGTCCAGCCAGTCGCGCTGCGCGACGACGATGGGCGCGCGATTCCGGGCGACGATGTCGTACGCGCGCCGCACGGCCTTGCGCTGGGCGGCGAACGGCCAGTCGTCGACCCACATGCCCGTCGCCTCGACGCCGAATTTCTCACGCCACCACGTTCCCACGACACGCCAGCGGTAGACGCGCGGATCGTCGAGGATTTCGACAAGCGCCACCTGCGACAGCAGACCGGGAAAATCGAACGGGTCGATGTCGGCGCGCTTTGGCATGGCGCGGCCCGCGCGCCGCTCGTCCCAATAGGCGTAGAGGCGCCGCAACGTTTCCTCGCCGATGCCGGCGGGATCGAAGGGCCGCCGGCTCACAGCAACTCGACGCAGCCGAGGATGCGGCGCACCTCGCCCGCTTCGCCGAAGGGCAGCAGCAGGCGCCGGTAGCGCAGCAGCAGGAACCCTTCGATGCCGCCGACGGTGCGGAAGTGCGGGATGCACGCGCCCAGCACGCGCTCGTAGGCCGGCATGGCGTAGCGGCGATGCAGGAAGGGCTGCTCGTCGATGCATTCGCCGGTCGGATCGCGCGGGAACTTCGCCTTGAGATCGGCGCCGATATAGGAATAGCGCAGGCGCGGTCCCGGCCGCTCGACATCGACCACGAAGGTCACGCGGTCGAAGGGCGGCTCGCGCGTCACGCCCCAGCGTTCGAGCATGCCGACATCGGGCATCGTTCCGTCGCTGCGGCCCACGCGCCAGATGTCGTGGACGGCGCGCTGGCGTTCGGACGCTTCGCGCTGGAAGGCCAGCCCTTCGGCCGTGCGCGGCCACAGGCGGATGGCGGCGGCCGGATCGCGTTGCAG
>JAYRKO010000754.1:0-1606 GCA_041905745.1 Tagaea sp.
GCGAACGACCGCGGCCCGTTCGTGTTGCCCGGCCCGCCGAAATCGACGCGGTTGCGCCCGAGGCGCTGGGTCGTCGACAGCGGCCCCTGCCCGGGCCCGTAGGCCGGATTGTTGAACGCCGACTGCGAGAGCGGCGTGTTGTCGAAGAAGAACAGCGCGGCGTCGAGCTTGTGGTTGCCCAGATCGCCGCCGTCGAGCGCGTAGGCGCCGCCCACGCCGATCGCCTCCTTCATCTGGTAGTCCTTGGCGAACTCGTTGGCGTAGAAGCCCGGCAGGCGCGCATCGTCCCAGCCCATGCCGAAGGCGGGATTGAACTTGCCGGCGGCCGCGCGCTTGCCTTCGCTTTCCCAGTTCGCGAACAGGTTTTCCAGATAGAGGCCGTGGCCGCCGAAGGCACGGCTCTCGACCGGGAACTTCACGCGCTCCCAGTGCAGCTTCGTCTGCACCGAGAATTCGGAATTGAAGAAGATCTTCGCCACGCCCTCGAACTCGCCGTAGCCGTCGCTCAGCGCCGAGCGCGAATTGGACGAGCGGTAGGCACGGTCGACGCCGAGCTTGAAGGTGCCCTCGGCATCGACGTGCACGCCCTCGGCATGTTCGTGCGCGTGCTGGGCGAGAGCGGGCGCACCGGCGAGCGCGAGGACGGCGACGAGCGGACGGAGAAATCTGGGCGGCATTCGGGCTCTCGAGCGTTGTTATATTATAACATTACATGACAACCGGCAGCTCGATCAATGGCCTGTAGCGCGCGAATCCGGCGGCGATCCGCATCAATCGCCTCCGTTTCGGCGGCAAAGTTGCCGCAAGAAGCGGGTGGGCCGGCCGGCGTCGGCGCTGCAAGGTTCCCGCACGTTCCCTTCCGACAGGAGTCGTCCGCATGGATTTCCGCATCCGGGGCCTTTCGCCCGAACCGTTCCTCGCCCTCTACGGCCTTTCCGACGCCGCGCTCGCGGCGAAGGGCATCGTGCGCAAGACGGCCGATTCCTTTCCGGGCTATCCCGACCGCGTCGAACTCGACGACGTGCCGCCGGGCGACAGCGTGCTGCTGATGAACTACACGCACCAGACGGCCGATACGCCCTATCGCGCCTCGCATGCGATCTATGTGCGCGAAGGGGCGCGCGAAGCCTTCGACCGGATCAACGAGGTTCCGCCCGTCATCCGCCGGCGGACGATCTCGCTGCGCGCCTTCGATGCGGCCGGCATGATCCGCAACGCCGACCTGTGCGAGGGCGCGGCCATCGAACCGCTGATCGAACGCCTGCTCGCCGACCCGGACGTCGCCTACCTGCATGCGCATTATGCGAAGTTCGGCTGCTACTCGGCGCTCATCGACCGGGCGTGAGCTACATACGTACTTTTAGTTGTATATATTCCTCACACGGCCTAAAATCACAGCATCGGTCGCCTGACGGCGGCCGTGTGCTGTTTGACAAGTAAAGATGACGATTGGCCGCGTGCGGGAGCGCCTACAAAAGGCGCGTAACCTTCACCCGCGATTCAGGTGACCTGCGTGGCCGATCAAGGGGATAAACAGGTTACGTCGCCTGTTTCGCGGGCGACGGGTTACGCGAGGTCTTCGACCTTCGCGGTCCCGCCCTTGAGG
>JAYRKO010000755.1:0-1606 GCA_041905745.1 Tagaea sp.
TCGTCAGCTCGTCGTCGATCTACGGCGGCTCGCACAACATGTTCGCGCACACGCTGCCGCGCTTCGGCATCACCGCAAGCTTCGTCGATCCGCGCGATCCCTCGGCCTTCGCCGCCGCGATCCGGCCCGAAACGCGCCTCGTTTTCGGCGAGGTGCTCGGCAATCCGGGTCTCGAGGTGCTCGACGTTCCGGCAGTCGCGAAGGTCGCCCACGCGGCGGGTCTGCCGCTGATGCTCGACTGCACGTTCTGCACGCCCTATCTCTTCCGCGCGTTCGAGCATGGTGCGGACATCGTCATGCACTCCGCGACCAAATGGATGGGCGGACACGGCGTGGCAATCGGCGGCGTGCTGGTCGACGCCGGCACGTTCGACTGGGAAGCCTCGGGGAAATTCCCGACGCTGACCGAGCCCTATGCCGGCTATCACGGCCTCGATTTCGCGGAAGAGTTCGGGCCGGCGGCCTTCCTCATGCGCGCGCGGGCCGAGGGTCTGCGCGATTTCGGCGCGTGCATGTCGCCCACCAACGCCTTCCACCTCCTGCAGGGGCTGGAGACGCTGCCGCTGCGCATGGCCCGCCATGTGGACAACGCGCGCAAGGTGGCGACGTTCCTCGCCGCCTCGGCCGACGTGGCGTGGGTGAACCATCCCGACCTGCCGTCCCATCCCGATCATGCGCTCGCGCAGCGGCTTCTGCCGCGCGGATCGGGCTCGATCGTGAGCTTCGGCATCAAGGGCGGCCGCGCGGCCGGCAGGCGCTTCATCGAGGCGCTGCGTCTGTTCAGCCATCTCGCCAACGTGGGCGACGCGAAATCGCTCGTCATCCATCCCGCCTCGACCACGCACCAGCAGATGGACGCCGCCTCGCTCAAGGCGGCCGGCATCGGCGAGGAGATGATCCGCCTGTCCGTCGGCCTCGAGGATGCGGCCGACCTGGTCGACGACCTGTCCGCGGCCCTGCGCGCCGCGGCGAAGGGCTAGCGGCATGGAAATCCGCGTCGACGGCGGCACGCTCTTCGCCGCAACCGGCGGGCAGGCCTTCGATCCGGCCAGGCCCACGGTCGCGTTCGTCCACGGGGCCGGGATGGACCACACGGTCTGGACGCTCCAGACGCGCTGGTTCGCCCATCACGGCCGCAACGCGCTTGCGATGGACCTGCCGGGGCACGGCCGCTCGCCGGGGCCCGCGCATGCCTCGATCGATGCGATGGCCGACTGCGTGGCCGCCGCGATCGTCGCGGCCGGGGCGCAACGGGCGGCGATCGTCGGCCATTCGATGGGGGCGCTCGTGGCGCTTGCCTGTGCCGCACGCCATCCGGACCGCGTGCGGGCCCTCGGCCTTCTGGGCGTGGCCGCGCGCATGCCCGTGCATCCCAAGCTGCTCGACGCCGCGCGCGCGAACGACCCGGCGGCCGTCGCGATGATCGCGGAATGGGCCTTCGGGCGGCGCGCGCAGATCGGCGGCGCGCGCGCACCGGGTACATGGATGGTCGGCGGCGGCACGCGCCTGCTCGAACGCGCCCGTCCGGGCGTCCTTGCGAGCGACCTTGCCGCGTGCGACGCCTATGACGGTGCGGCGGCCGCGGCGAAGGGCCTGCGCTGCCCGG
>JAYRKO010000756.1:0-1605 GCA_041905745.1 Tagaea sp.
TGCCCGGCTTCTCGCGCGACTTCGGCGCGTGGATCGACAGCCCGACGGGCCAGTTCCTCGTCGCGTGGCTCTACGCCTTCGCGTGCATGGCGATCGCGCTGCGCCTGCTGCGCTCGCGCGCGGGCCGCGCGATGCGCGCGGTGGCGTTCAGCGAGCTTGCGGCCGGCGCCATGGGCACGGATACGGCGCGGCTGAAGATCTCGGTCTTCGTGCTGACGGCGACGATGGCGGGGGCGGGCGGCTGGGTCTATGTCCACGTCAACCAGTTCGCCTCGCCGGAAACGTTCGGCTTCCTGCGCTCGGTCCTGCTCGTCGCGGCCGTGGCGATCGGCGGCTGGGGCCGCTTCTGGGGCCCGATCCCCGGCGCGCTCGTGCTGACGCTGACGCCCGAACTGCTCGGCCGCCTGCACGATTTCGAGATGCTGGTCTTCGGCGGCGCGCTGGTCGCCGTGCTGCTCGTCTTCCCCGGCGGGATCGCGGGCGCGCTGTCGGCGGTCGGCCGGTTCGCGCGGCGGGGGCGGGCATGAGCGCGCTCCTCGAACTTTCGGGCGTGAGCAAGAGCTTCGGCGGCATCGCGGCCGTCTCGGATGTGCACCTGCATGTACCGGAAGGGCGGCTTGCCGCCGTCATCGGCCCGAACGGGGCGGGCAAGACGACGCTTTTCAACGTCATCGCGGGCGCGCTTGCGCCCAGCGCCGGAACGATCCGTTTCGCGGGACAGCCCGTCGACGCCGTGCCGATGCACGCGCGCGTGCGGCTTGGCATCTCGCGCACGTTCCAGAACCTGCGTCTCGTGCCCGACCTCACGCTTCTCGAAAACGTGCTGCTCGGCTCCGACGCGCTGCTGCCGGGCGGGCTCGTTTCCGACGCGCTCGACCTGCCGTTTCGCCGAGGGCCCGCACGCGCGGCGCGCGCGCATGCGCACGAACTTCTCGAGCTCGTCGGGCTTGCCGCGCGCGCGGACGATCCGGCGGGCGGCCTCGCCTACGGCGAGGGCAAGCTTCTCGAACTGGCGCGGGCGCTCGCCGCGCGGCCGCGTCTCGTGCTGCTCGACGAACCGGCCGCCGGCCTGCCGCACGCCGAAGCCGCGCGCATGGCCGAGCTGATCCGCGCCCTGCCGGCGCGCGGCACGACCGTGCTTCTCGTCGAACACAACATGCGGCTGGTGATGTCGGTCGCCGACCGCATCCTCGTGATGGCGGGCGGCCGTACGATCGCGGAGGGCACGCCCGCCGAAATCGGCGCCGACCCGGCCGTGATCGAAGCCTATCTGGGGCGCGACGACGATGCGTGAGGCGCCATG
Organism: Tagaea sp.; assembly: GCA_041905745.1. GTDB lineage: Bacteria > Pseudomonadota > Alphaproteobacteria > CACIAM-22H2 > CACIAM-22H2 > Tagaea. The sequence continues at coordinate 1,304 of JAYRKO010000756.1, forward strand.
CTCGCGGTGAAGGACCTTCGCGCCGGGTACGGCCGCGCCGACGTGCTGCGCGGCGTCGATCTCAGCGTGGACGCCGGCACGTGCGTGTGCCTGCTCGGCGCCAACGGGGCGGGCAAGAGCACGACGATGCGCGCGCTCGCGGGCCTGCTGCCGGTGCGCGGGGGCACGGTCGAGATCGACGGGCGCGACGTCGCGCGGCTGGGGCCGGACGAGCGGCTGTCGGCGGGGCTGGCGCTCGTGCCCGAAGGCCGGCGCGTCTTCGCCGGTCTCAGCGTTTCGGAAAATCTCGCCGTCGGCGCCCA
>JAYRKO010000757.1:0-1594 GCA_041905745.1 Tagaea sp.
GGTCTCGACGAACTCGATCCCGTACTCGGCCGCGACCTCGCGACCGCGCGGCTCGGCCGTCACGATCGAGATGCGGTTCGCCGGTATGTCGATATGGCGCATGATGAGCGGCAGCACGCCCTGGCCGATCGAGCCGAAGCCCACGATCACCAGACGACCCCCGAAAGCCACGTGCTTCTTCTTATAGACGTCCACTTCCACTTACCCCCAACGGCTTGCGCGCGATGGCGTCCGGCCATCGAATGTGCGCAGCCAATGCCGATCTAGCGTGGCCCGAACCGGGGCCTGCGACTGAACCGGGAACTGAAAAGATGCGGGTCTGAAAAACCTGAACCGCGACGAAGGTCCGCTTGCGGGCGCCAGACGGCCGTTCACCGGCCGGTTGAGCGCACCCGTTTCGCCTGCGGAGCCATCAAGCGGGGCTCCGCGCGGCGGCGGTTATCCTTGCATCGTCGGAAGGCGCGAAGCCCCGAACTCGGCCGCAACCATGTCCACATCCCTCGAGGAACACCGGCCCACTGTCGACCGGTTCGTACCGTAAAGGACGCGTCTACGTCGTTGCTTGACCTCGAGCGCTTGGTGGTCGAGAGACGTGAGTGCTCTTCGCGAGCTCTCCGCCCTGCCTCTTAGCGCTTGCCTCGTGGGCCTGGGGCACGTGCGATTGGCGTCTGAATCGCTAAATAACACAAATGTCCCGCGGCGCAAGTGTAAATCACGGGTGCGTCCGCATGACTCGTCAATGCCGCCACGCGCGGACGTCATGGCGGCGACACGCGCGCGAGCGCGCGCCGATCACTTGTATTTCGTCGAAGCGGCGCGCAGCGCCTTCAGCAGTTCGGCCTCGATGCGGCCGCCGAGGCCCGTGATGCGCTGCGCCAGCACGACGTAGAGCGCGTCGATGTGGTGGCTGACGATCACGGTGTTCCACGCGTTGGGCTCGGTGATCTGCGTGGCGTAGTCGTGCAGCGACTTGGCGATCTGCGTGAGAAGCGGGAACTTGAACGTGCCGCCCAGTCCCTTGATCTCCAGCGCGTCGGCCACGATGCGCTCGACCAGTGCGCGCGTCGGCGCCTCGCCGTCCTCGAAGGCCGACATTTCCTCGCGCAGCGCCTTCAGCTTCTCGCCGATGTTGCGGGTGAATTCGTCGGACGAGCGCTCGACGACCAGCTGGAGCTTCTGGGTTTCCTGCGGCGACAGGATGACGCCGAAACCCGTCTTGAAATTGACCGCCCGCTTGCGCAGGTCGGTCGGTGCCTGGATGATCTGGACCTTGCTCTTGCTCGCCACGTGCGCCCCCCGGTGCCTCGCCCGCCCCGATCCGAGATTACGTCTTCGGCGCGTTCGGGTCGACGCCCCGCCGCTCGGTCCCGTTGAAGGGAACCTGCTTGCGCCGGCGCTCGGGCCCGAAATAGCCGGGCGCGCTGACGTACTGGCGGGGGTAGGCGATGACCGCGGAAAGCCGTTTGTAGAGCGAATCGACCGTATAGGGCTTGGCGACGAACTCGTTGGCGCCGTGGTCGCGCGCCTCGTGGACGAACTGCTCTTCCGAGCGCGCGGTCAGCACGATGACCGGCAGCAGCCGGTCGCGCGAGGC
>JAYRKO010000758.1:0-1592 GCA_041905745.1 Tagaea sp.
CCGTTCGTGCCCTCGACCTGCCGGACCGCCTCGCCCGCGATGCGGCTGCTGTCGGCGATGCGGCCGGCGATTTCGCGCACCGACGCGGCGAGCTGCTCGGTCGCCGACGCGACGGCCGTCACGTTGGCCGCCGCGTCGCCCGAGGCGCCGGCCACGCGCCCCGATTCCGCGCGCGTCTTCTGCGCGCTTTGCGAAAGCGCCTGCGCGGACGCGGCAAGCTGCTCGGCGGTGCGGCTCACGCCCGACACGACCGAACCGACCGCCCGCTCGAAATCGTCGGCAAGGTGCGCCATCTCGGTCCGGCGCGCCACGGCGGCACCTTCCTCGGCCGCCCGGCGTGCCGCATCGGCCTCCGCCTTTTCCACCGCGCGGCGTCCGATCTCGTCCTGCGCGGCCGCTTCGCGGCGGCGCACGTCGGCAAGGAAGCGCGCCACGAGGACGAGCCCGCCGGCCGCGAGACCGCCGCAGGCGAGAACGAAGATCGCCAGCGAAAGACGCGACGTCGCCGCGAGATCGGCCGCAAGACGCGTGATGTCCTGGACGACGACGAGCGCCGCGACCGGCCGACCGTCCGGACCGCGGACGTCGAGCCGCGCCGTCTGGGTGTTCGCGTCGGCCGCCGTGCGGTGGTTCGCGGGCGAGAGCAGCGTGCGGCCGGTCGCGAGCGTCGCGATCTCGACCGACATGCCGATTCGTTCGTCGAGCGTGGCAAGCGCATGGATCGGGTCGGCGTGGACCGCCAGATAGCCCGCAAGACGCAGTCCGCCGACCGGAACGAACGCGGACAGCCGCGGTTCGTCGCCGTCCATCCACACGCGCCAGAGAACCTTCAGGCGCTCGGTGCCCTCGCGACCCGCCACCGCGTCGCGCACGTCGCCGGGAACGGCGATCGGGCGCTCGCGCGCCGCGGCGGCCACCGGCTCCATCGCGGGACCGTGGAGGGCGAACGCCAGCACGCGCACGCGCCCGCCGGTAATCGCCTCGCGGCCGAACTCGTTGCGCAGCGCCGCCTCGGCTCCCGCCGCATCGCGCGTGCCGAGCGCCGCGCGCAGGGTCGCGTTCTGGGCGGCCTGACGGCCGATCTCGACGACCGCGTCCGCATAGTCACGCCAGGCAAGTTGCGCGACGCCCGCGTCGGCGATCTCCTGCGCCTTTTCGATGCTGAAGCGATGGGTGAGGTCGGAAAATCGCCGCACCGTGTCCCAGCCGACGGCGATGCCGGCGCCGAGCAGCAGAAGATTTGTCGCCGCGAGAATGTGGAGCAGTTTGAGCCTACCGAACATGCGTCCCTGCCGCATCCGTTCCGATACCGGCAAAGTTACGGGCAAGCGGTTGACAGACTCTTAAGTGAATTGCATCTTTAACGTGTTACAATAGTATATGCCGATTTCCGATGCAATTTTTGGCATACGGAACTATTGTCCAGTCTCCAAATGGCCGTAGAAACGGCCCCCGAACGGAGCCCGCACGATGAATCGCGCTACATTGGTTCTGGCCACGACCGCCGCCCTCGCGACAGCCGGCTGTTCGGACATGTCGCGCCAGCAGACCTTCATCGCAACCGGTGCGGCCGTCGGCGCCGCGGTCGGCGC
>JAYRKO010000759.1:0-1592 GCA_041905745.1 Tagaea sp.
AACTCGACGCGGGCGACGTCGTCGCCTCGATCGAACGCTACCGCAAGGTGGGCGCATCGCCGGCGCTCGTGGGCGCCATCGACACGATCAAGGCTTCGGGTGCGAGCGAAGTCACCGTGACGCTCAAGGCCCCGCAGGCGACCTTCCTCGACAATATTTCGTCGCCGCGCGCGCCCATCGCGATCTATCCGGCCGCCGAAGCCGCGAAGGAAGCCGGCAAGGCCGATCCCATCGGCACGGGCCCCTACCGTTTCGTCGAGTACAAGCCCGACAGCCACGTGAAGATCGCGCGCTACGACGGATACGCGACGAACCCCAACGGCAAGCAGGCGCGTGACGGCTTCGCCGGCAAGAAGGAGGCCTTCCTCGATACGGTGACCTTCCGCTTCATGCCGGAATCGAGCGCACGCACGGCCGCGATCGAGGCGGGCGAGATCCAGATCAACGAGACGACCGACGGCCCGACGGTCAAGCGGCTCGCCGGCAACAGCAAGCTGCAGGTCTATAAGCTGCTGCCCTTCGCGCTGCAGGTCATCAAGTTCAACCACGCGCAGGCGCCGACCAACGACGCCAATTTCCGCCGTGCGGTCCAGGCCGCGCTGGACATGGAAGAGATCATGGCGATCTCTTTTGCCGACATCTACCAGATGGATCCGAGCTGGCTCTATCCCGGTTCGGCTTTCCACACCAAGGCGGGCGGCGATAAGTACAACAAGGCCGATCTGAAGCTCGCCAAGGAGTTTCTCTCCAAGTCGGGCTACAAGGGCGAGAAGCTCGTTTTCATCATCGACAACACGCGCCCCAACGTCGACACCGCGACGGTCTTCCAGCAGCGCCTGAAGGAAATCGGCATCAATGTCGAACTTTCCGTCGCCGACTGGCCGACCGTCTCGAAGATCGGCTTCACGCCGACGGGCTGGTCGTTCTGGGCGCACGGCTTCGGCATCGAGCCGTACGAAGGTCCCGCGTCGGTCATGGCGCCGTGGGTCAACGGGCTTTCCCAGCAGGCGAAGGATGCGAAGATCGACCAACTCGCCGATGCCTTCGCGCGGGAACTTGACGTGGGCAAGCGCAAGGTCCTGTTCGACCAGTTCCAGCAGCACATGTACGACGACGCCGTGGCGATGAAGGCCGGCAACTACGGCATGTTCCAGGTTGCCAGCACGCGCATCAAGAACTTCACGCCCTACCGCATCCCGCGGATGTGGGGCGTGTGGCTCGAGAACTGAGGCGGACGGGGCGGGCCGGCGACGGCCCGCCCGGTTCCCCGGCGATCCCCCGCGCATGGGAAGTTTCCTGATACGACGGCTCGCCGGCGCGTTCGTCGTGCTGCTGCTGGTTTCCCTGCTTTCGTTCGCGCTCATCTGGCTCGTGCCGGGCGATCCGGCCTCCGCGTTTCTCGACGCCAGCGCCACGCCCGAGCAGATCCAGCGCCTGCGCGTGGCGTTGGGGCTCGACCAGCCGCTGCATGTGCAGATGGCGCAATGGTACTGGCGCGTTCTCCACGGCGATCTGGGCGAGTCCATCCTCCTGCGCCGCTCGGTGGCGGCCGCACTCGTCGAACGGCTGCCGGCCACGCTTTCGATCGCGGG
>JAYRKO010000760.1:0-1590 GCA_041905745.1 Tagaea sp.
TGATCTACATATCGATATATTATTTTTGATAATATAAATTATGCGATTTAATGTGACGGGCATTCGGGTCTGATACACTGCTGCAACCGCCCGACTCCGGGCGCTTTACGGATCCCGACCCCGATGCCCGAGACGTTCGATTACGTCTGGTTCTGGATGCTGGCGAACGCTGGCGAACTGCGCGACCTGCTGATTGCCGCCGCCGCCGCGGCCGTCGTGCCGTTTCTCGGATATCGGGCCTGGGTTGCCCGTCGGCTGGTCGCGGCCGAGCAGCGCACGGCCGAAGCGACCGAGCTTGGCAAGTCGGCCGAAGTCATGGCGGCCGCCTTCGACGGTCTGGGCGGCGAAAAGATCCAGAACCGCGTCGGCGCCATCTACACGCTCGAGCGCCACGCCCTCGAACGGCCCGGCGACCAGGGTCCGATCGTCCAGACGCTGGCGGCCTTCGTGCGGGAACGCTGCCCGGCACCGGTTCCGGCCCTCGTGGACGGTCGCTACCGGGCGCCCGAACAGACCGAGATCTACCGGCCGCCGCAGACCGACGTGCAGGCGGCGGTCAGCGTGCTCGGCCGGCGTCGCCGGGCGAACGACCCGGCCGGCCTTCGGCTGTCGCTGGCCGGCGCCAACCTGTCGGGCTACGATCTCTCGGACGGCGATTTCACCGGCGCCAATTTCAAGGGCGCCTATCTCTGTGCGACGAATTTCGCCGGCGCGCGGCTCGGACGGTCGGATTTCCAGCTTGCCGTCCTCGAAAACGCCGATTTCTACGGCGCCGACGCGCCGGGTGCGTCCTTCTCGGCGGCCTATTGCGGCGGCGCCCGGTTTTCGCATGCCAACCTGAACGAAGCGGCGTTCATCGACGCCGATCTGCGCGCGGCCGATTTCATCGGGGCGCGGCTCGAGCGGACGGATATGCGCGGTGCCGCCCTCGACGAGGCGCGGATCGACCCCAAGCGGCTCGCCGGCTCGACAAGCGGCGCAGCGGCACCTTAGGGTCGACGGAACCGACTGCCATCCCCTCGCCCTCGCGCGTCTTTCCAGGACCCTCCCCGCAATGACGACCGCCGACTCTCCGATCGACCGCCTTCTTCGCGTCATGGCCCAGCTGCGCGACCGCCAGTCCGGTTGCCCGTGGGACATCGAGCAGACGTTCGCGACGATCGCGCCGTACACGATCGAGGAAGCCTACGAGGTCGCCGACGCGATCGAACGCGCCGACATGCCGGGCCTTCGCGAGGAACTCGGCGACCTGCTGTTCCAGGTCGTGTTCCACGCCCGGATGGCGGAGGAAGCCGGCCTTTTCGATTTCCACGCCGTCGCCGCGGATCTCGCCGACAAGATGATCCGCCGCCATCCGCATGTCTTCGCCGACAAGGCGGTCCGCGGCGTCGAGGCGCAGACCGAAGCGTGGGAAGCCCAGAAGGCGCACGAGCGCAAGTCGAAGGACGCGGCCGCGGGCACGCTCGACGGCGTGCCGGTCGGCTTCCCTGCCCTCATGCGCGCGCAGAAGCTCCAGAAGCGCGCGAGCCGCGTCGGCTTCGATTGGGGCGAGGCGAAGCTCGCGCTCGAGAAGGTTGCCGAGGAAGTCGA
>JAYRKO010000761.1:0-1590 GCA_041905745.1 Tagaea sp.
CGCCCGACATGAAGCCGTAGACCGACGCCAGCAGGCAGCTTGCCGCGAAGCCCAGCACGTAGATCCGCCCGCGGCTTTCCAGCGCGTAGAACGCGACCATCGTGCCGACCGCGAAAAGCCCGAAGAGTGTGAGGCCGTCGAGGTTCACGGCGCAGGCGCAAAAGCGGGCTGGGGTTCGGGAAAACCCTTGAGTTCGAAGATGCCCAGCGGACGCGCGCCGCTGCCCAGCGCGTTCGCGAACGCGCCCGACATGACCAGCGGTTCGCCGGTCGCCCCGCAGAGCTTTTCGAGCCGCGCGAGAAGGTTCACATCCCGGCCGATCACGGTGAAGTCGAGCCGGTCGCCTGCCCCGATATTGCCGTAGGCCGCCTCGCCCAGATGCAGCGCCATGCCCAGCCGCGGGCCCTCGGCCGCAAGCGCTTCCTGTGCGGCGGCGAGTGCGGCCGCACAGGCCGCCCGCTCGTCCAGCGTTTCGCCCACGCGAAAGATCGCGAGCACGCCGTCGCCGATGAATTTCAAGACCTCGCCCCCGCGCGCCACGACCGCGGGCACGACGCGGTCGAGATAGGCGTTGATCGCGGCCACCGTCGTCTCGGGGTCGGACGCATTGGCGAGTGCCGTGAAGCCGCGCAGGTCGCTCATCAGCATCGCCGCGCGGATGCCGCGCACGTCGCCGCGCCGGATCGCGCCCTTGAGGATGAGCCCGGCCGGCTCGGCGCCGACATAGGCGGTCAGCACGTCGGTCCACATCCGGTGGACGGACTGCACGTTCATGACGGCGTTGAGCGCGGGCAGGATCGCATCGAACACCGCGCGGTGTTCGGGCGCGAAGCCGCCCGGCCGCTTGGTCGAATACGAGATGCCGTGCAGCGGATCGCCGCGGAAGCGCAGCGGCAGCAATAAGTAATGCGTATGGCCCTTGGCGCGCAGGGCCGGCAGCAGGTCGTATTCGTCGACGGCCGGGTCGTCGAGATGCATCTCGAACGCGCGGCCGGTCTGCTGAAGCACGTCGATCGTGTATTTGGCGTCGGGCGCGAGGATGACGGGGTCGTCGAACGTGACGCGGCGCAGGCGCATGTCGCTGCCCGGCTCCCACACCCGCATCGCGCCCACGAAGCGGGGGTGGAGCGTTTCCACCATCGAGGCGACGCGCGCCACCGGCACGCCGGCCGCGAGCAGCCGGCCGGCCAGCGCTTCGACCAGCGCCCCCATGTCGGACATATGCGCGCCTTCGGCGAGCAGCCATTCCGAAATGGCGGTGGCGGCGGGGGGCGGGAGGGACATTCTGGGGAAGTTGGACGCCCCCGGGGCGCGACGCAAGACTTGACGCGCGCGCGGCCCCAAGCGACGGATAGGAAACCCGCGGAGACGACACGCGCATGTTCCGAGCCCTTCTTCTCGACCGCAAGGACGGCAAGTTCGAAGCGAAGATCGCCAGCCTCGACGAATCGGCGCTGCCCGAGGGCGACGTGACCGTCGCCGTCTCGTATTCCTCGCTCAACTACAAGGACGGGCTGGCGATCGCCGACAAGGGCAAGATCGTGCGGTCCTTCCCGATGGTGCCGGGCGTCGACTGGGCCGGCACGGTCG
>JAYRKO010000762.1:0-1587 GCA_041905745.1 Tagaea sp.
CATGATGTCGACGCGTACGCGCGCCGTGCCCTGCCCTTCGAAACCGAGCAGCTGCGCGGCACGCCGCGACACGTCGATGATGCGCCCGCGCGCGAAGGGGCCGCGGTCGTTGACGCGCAGCACGAGCGAACGGCCGTTGTCGAGATTGGTTACGCGCACGAGGCTGGGCATCGGCAGCGTGGTGTGCGCGGCCGTCAGCGAATTCATGTCGTAGAGTTCGCCGTTGGCCGTGAGCTTGCCGTGGAAATTCGTGCCCGTGCGCTCGCCGCCGTAGAAGGACGCGATGCCGGTCTCCGAATAGTTCCAGTCCTCGGCCGGATAGTACCAGGCGCCGGCGATCTGGTAGGGCTCGCCGACCTTGTACGTGCCTTGCGCACGCTGCTGTTGGGCCGGCGCTTCGGGTGCGCCTTGCATCGACTTGACGACGGAGACGCCGAACTTCAGTTCGGAACAGGCGCCAAGCCCCAGCGCCGACACGGCGCAGCCGACGAGAAGAACGGAACGCAGGCGGCGGGCACGGGTAGACATTTCGGACCTGGCGGGAGGGCGCGAATCGGCGCCCCGAAACACGGGAAAAATAAGGCTAAACCTCGCCGATACTGTCGGCAAGCAAGCCTACCGACGTCGCAAAATTGACCGAACGGTTCCAGCGCATGATCACGCGGAAATTGTTGTAGACGAGAAAGGCGCGACCGCCCTCGCCGTCCGGCTGGACGACCGACGCCGCCAGTGCCGCAGGCACGACGGCCGACGCCGACAGCGGCCGGACGCCCAACTCGGCCCATTCGGCGAGCGGTTTGGTGACCTTGTTGTGGTCGATCAGCGTGCGGTCGAAGCCGCCGGGAATGCGCGTCTCGTGGCCCCAGCCCTCGTCGCCGCGCCAGCCGACGCGCACCAGATAATTGGCGATCGACGCGAAAACGTCCGCACGCGAGCCCCAGATATCCGCCCGCCCGTCGCCGTCGAAATCGACGGCGTACGCCAGGAACGAGGACGGCATGAACTGGCTCTGCCCCATGGCGCCGGCCCACGAGCCGCGCATGTCGGACGCACGCGCGAGCCCACGGTCGACGATCCGGATCGCGTTGAGCAGTTCGTCGCGGAAGAACTGGCTGCGCCGCCCGTCGTAGGCGAGCGTGGCGAGGGCCGCGAAGATGTTGAAACCGCCGGTGATGCGGCCGAAATCCGTCTCGACCGCCCAAAGCGCCACGATGAAACGCGGCTGGACCGGATAGCGCGCGATCACGCGCGACAGGAGGTCGCGATTTTCGGCCACGCGGCTGCGGCCCGTGTCGATGCGCACCTTGTTGACCACGCGCGCGAAGTACTGCTCGAAGGTCAGCCGGACTTCCGGCTGCGCGCGGTCGAGTTCCAGCACGCGGGCGATCGGCGCCACGCCCGCCAGCGATTGGTCGAGCGAAGCCCGCTTGATGCCTTTTTGCGCGGCTTCCTCGCGGAAACCGCGCAGCCATTCCTCGAAGGGCATGTCGTTGGCCCGCGCGCCGCCCGCGGCAAGCGCGCCCAGCCCCGCGAGCACCGTACGGCGACTCGTCGTAGCGTTCATGCCGGTGGTTTGCCACGCCGCGC
>JAYRKO010000763.1:0-1585 GCA_041905745.1 Tagaea sp.
TCGACGCGCATGCCCGTCATCGCGTCGCGCAGGCGCTTCAGTTCGGCCTGCGGATCGTCGGCGACCATCTGGCGCACGGTGATGCGCGGCTGGTGCAGCACGACCGTGCCGATCGCGATGCCGTCGTTGAGCTTGAGCCCGTCGAGCCGTTCGGTCGCCACGAGGCCGGCATCCTCGATGCGCAGCATCTCGTCGGGCGGCACCAGTTCGCCGCCGGCCACCAGTTCGGCCAGCACCATCGCGACGGTCTGGAGCGTCTCGGCCTCTTCCTCGGTGTATTCGCGGAACGTCCGGTTCTGCAGCGCCAGCACGCCCAGCGTGCGGCCCGCGCGCAGGATCGGCACGCCGAGCATCGAGTGGTAGATGTCCTCGCCCGTTTCCGGGCGGTAGGCGAAGTTGGGGTGCGACTGCGCGTCGGACAGCGCCAGCGTGCGCGCGTTCTGCGCGATCTCGCCCACGATGCCCTCGCCCATGCGAAGGCGCGTCTTGTGGACGGCGTCCTGGTTGAGGCCCTCGGTCGCGAACAGCTCGAGCACCTGGCCCGCGCGCATCACGTAGACCGAGCACACTTCGGCGATGAGGTCGGCGGCGATGATCTTGACGATGCGGTCGAGGCGCTGCTGCGCGCTGCCCGCCGCCGCCATCATGTCGCGCAGGCGCTTGAGCAGGCGGCGCGTCGCACCGGGCCCCAGCGCCGTCTGCATCACGCCGCTCCCGCGGCTTCGGCTTCCCGGGCCGCCAATGCGTCGACCGCCTGTCCGACCAGTTCCTCGACGATCTCGGCCGTCGTCTGCTCGCGCGTGACGAGGCCGACCGACTGGCCGGCCATCAGCGAACCGTTCTCGACGTCGCCGTCGACGACGGCGCGGCGCAAGGCGCCGGCCCAGTAATGTTCGATCTCGAGCTGGGCGGCCTTCATGTCCAGTTCGCCGCGGTCGAACTTTCCGATGACCTCGCGCTGCGCGGCCATGAAGGCCTGCGTCGCCTTGTTGGCGATGGCGCGCACCGGGATCACGGGAAAGCGCGGGTCGATCTGCACGGAAGGTACCGCGTCGCGCGCGGCCGCGCGGATGAAGGCCTTCTTGAAGTCGGGATGCGCCACGCATTCGCGCGCGCACACGAAGCGCGTGCCGAGCTGGACGCCCGCCGCCCCCATTTCGAGGAACGAGACGATCGCCTCACCCCGCCCGATGCCGCCGGCGACGAAGACCGGCACCTCGCGGATCGCGGGCAGGATTTCCTGCGCGAGTACGGCGGTCGAGACGGCGCCGATATGGCCGCCGGCCTCCATGCCCTCGATCACCAGCGCGTCGACGCCCGTGCGCACGAGCTTGCGCGCGATGACCGGCGCCGGCGCGAAGGCGACGACCTTGGCCCCGCCGTCCTTCAGCTTCTTGACGATCTCGGCCGGCGGGATGCCGCCGGCGAGCACGACGTGGCCGACCTTCGCGTCGATGCAGGTCTGCGCCAGCTCGGAAAGCTGGGGATGCATGACGATGAGGTTCACGCCGAAGGGGTTCGCCGTGAGCTTCTTCGTCGCCGCGATTTCCGCGGCCAGCATCTCGGGCTTCATCGAGCCGCAGGC
>JAYRKO010000764.1:0-1584 GCA_041905745.1 Tagaea sp.
GGCGTGGCGGCGTATTCGAGCGTGCGGATGCCCCAGGCCTGCATGATTGCCAGCAAAGCGAGCCCGCTGATCGACAGCACGATCACGCGCCGGCCGGCGTTCACGTAGCGGTTCGCGCGCTGCTCCAGCGCCGGGAAGCGGTCGCGGAATTCCGGCGCGATGACGAAGATGCGCTCGATGCCGTAGTTCGTGACCAGCACGGCCGCGCGCGCGACGGCGCCGATCACGAAGGTCAGCACGCTCGCCTGCACGATGAAGGCGAAGCCGTCGGGGCGCAGCAGCCACGCGAAGAGGGCGACAAGTACGTAGGCAAGGGCCGCGATGTGCCAGTACTTGGCAAGGCCGGGGCCAAGGAAGCCCGCGCGGCTGCGCGCGATCCAGCCGCCTTCGCGCGACGAGCGCAGCAGCGCGTCGGATACCGACTGGCGGTTCTGCAGCACGACCGCCACCGTCATCATCGCCACGACGACGCCCAGCAGCTTCACGATGAAATTGTGCGCCGGGGCCGGCATGCCCAGCAGGAGGGCCGCCTGCGCCGCGAAGTACCAGTAGACCGCGATGTTCGTCACGCGGCGGATCCACAGGAAGATGTAGACGGCCGTCTCGTCGTCGATGGCGATCGGGCGGCGGCCGGGATGGCGGGGCGCGAACAGCGTGTTGGCGGCGAGCGCCACGGCGCGCGCGATCACGTGCGCGTTGACGAACGAGATGGCGACGAGGCTTGCGGTGCGGGTGGGCTGCACGAGGCCGAGCGCCCCCACGGCGAAGCCCGCGAACAGGGCGATGGGCACGATGCCCACGAGCGCGTCCGCCGCGATCGGGAAGGCGCGCCGCCACCCGAGGCCGACCGCGCGAGCTTCGAGCCGCGCGCGCGTGGGGCCGAGGGCGCGCAGTACTGCCCATTCGGCCGCCCAGCCGGCGGCAAGCGCGGCGAACAGCTTCCACAGGATTTCGATCAGCCGGTCGCGGTTCTGCCGGTCGCCGATCTGGCTGTCGAACCACGACAGGAACTTCGGCGCATCGGCGAGAAAGGCGGCGGCTTCGAGAACGGCGTGCGTCACGTCCTCGATCTGGTCGGAAAGCTGTTCGGTGAAGGTGCTGGCCACGCGCGCGATCTGCTCGACCGGTTCGTCCGCCGGCGGCGCGATCGCGGGCACCTGACCCGAACGCTGGAGATCGACGAGCGTGCGCAGCTGGTCGAGCAGGGCCTTGCGGCTCGCCTCGTCGTCGATCGCGCGGATGAGTTTCTCGATCTCGTCGGGCGCAGGTACGGAAACCGTAGCGCCGGGGACGGGCGCAGTCCCTTGCGCGAAAGCCGGCGCGGCCCCGAACAGGGCAAGGAAGAGGAAGAGTGCCTTCAGGATTTTCATAGCGCGTCTCGCTCTTCGACCGGCGCGAAGCAGGCCTGCCGTCGCCGGCCGGAACCGCCGGTTTCTGGATGCAGCATTTCCGCGGGGATTTCCAGCGTTTCGACCCGCCGCCGACCGCCGCATCTGGCCGGCGGAATGTGGCGATATGCGGGCGGCGGCGGTGCCTTTGACAGCCCCGTGCGCACCGGCTCATATACGCCGACAAGCCGTCGGG
>JAYRKO010000765.1:0-1582 GCA_041905745.1 Tagaea sp.
CCTTCAGCTTCGCCAGTTCGGCTTCCGCCGCCTCGGCGCGCGCGCGCAGCGCCGACTCGGATTTGACGCGCGTCTCGAGTGCGGATTCGAGGCGCTGGACGGCGGCGGTAAGACGTTCGAGCGAAGGCGAAGACATGGTCGTGGCGTGCTTTCCCGAAAAGGCGAAGTTGCGTTGCGATGCGGCACCTTAAGGGCCGACTCCGAGTCGCCACAACGCCCTTGTCCCCGCACCCCTGCCCCTGCGGCGCCGGCAGGGTTGACGGGGGGCCGGGCGGCCTGCATGTTCCGCCCGATTTTTGAAGGGGCATCAGCCCCGCCATTCCCCAGACCAAGTGAGCCGGATGAGCGCTGCAACCGACACCGCACCCACCGCCGCCCCGATCCCCCTTTCCGACCGGCAGAGCCCCGAACACCGGCAGCTCGCCAACGCCATCCGCGCGCTGTCGATGGACGCGGTCGAGAAGGCCAAGTCGGGCCATCCCGGCATGCCGATGGGCATGGCCGACGTGGCGACCGTGCTGTGGTCGAAGCACCTGAAGTTCGACCCCACCGCGCCCGACTGGGCCGACCGCGACCGCTTCGTGCTTTCGGCCGGCCACGGCTCGATGCTGCTCTATTCGCTCCTGCATCTCACCGGCTACGCCGACATGACGATGGCGGAGATCGAGCGCTTCCGGCAGCTCGGCGCCAAGACCGCCGGCCATCCCGAATTCGGCCACGCCGCGGGCATCGAGACGACGACGGGCCCGCTGGGCCAGGGTCTCGCCAACGCAGTGGGCATGGCGCTGGCCGAGCGCATGATGGCCGCGCGCTACGGCGACAGCGTCGTCGACCACCACACCTACGTCATCGCTGGCGACGGCTGCCTCATGGAAGGCATCAGCCACGAGGCGATCTCGCTCGCGGGCCATCTGCGTCTGTCGAAGCTGATCGTGCTGTTCGACGACAATTCGATCTCGATCGACGGGCCCACGAACCTCGCGGTGACCGACGACCAGATCGCGCGCTTCAAGGCGTCGGGCTGGAACGCGGTGGCGATCGACGGGCACGACCCGGCCGCCATCGACGCGGCGATCGCGCAGGCAAAGACCAGCGACCGCCCGACGATGATCGCGTGCAAGACGACCATCGGCTACGGCGCGCCCACGAAGGCGGGCACGGCCGGCAGCCACGGCGCGCCGCTGGGTGCGGCCGAGATCGAAGCCACGCGCAAGCGCCTCGGCTGGAATTCGGCCCCCTTCCAGATCCCGGCCGACATCCTGACGACGTGGCGTTCGTTCGGCGAAGCGGGCGCGTCCAAGCGCGCCGCGTGGGAACGCCGCGTGGGCAAGCTCGATCCGGCCCTGCGCACCGAATTCCGCCGCGTCGTCGACGGCAAGCTGCCCAAGGGCTGGGTCGAGGCGTGCGCGGCCTACAAGCAGAAGCTCTCGGCCGACAAGCCGGCGATCGCCACGCGCGTCGCCTCGCAGAACGCGCTCGACGTGCTGACGGCCGCGGTGCCCGAACTCGTCGGCGGCTCGGCCGACCTGACGGGCTCGAACAACACCAAGGCGAAGGCGCAGGGCGTGGTGAAGCCCGGCAG